>JBBACV010000122.1:0-4440 GCA_041656835.1 Acholeplasmataceae bacterium
AGCGTCAGGAACAGAAAGTTTATCACTACTGTAATGCTCTGCTTTATAGGTTTTTAAAACCTCATTTACTCTACTAGTATGCTTTCCTATTACATTACGTAAATCCAAACTAAGCTCGACAGCTTTTACACTTACCTTGGAAATCGCATTTTTTATTTCTTCGTGCTTCTTTTTATCATACCGGCGCCGAGCTTCGAGATACGCGCCTCGTTTACGTACCATCGCTTCTTTTGCTCCTGCAAGTTCTATTTCGGTACCGTGCGTGCGTTGTCCTCTTGATTTACGCATTTCTACTTCAGATGCTATATCGGCAATCACTTCAGCTAAGTTAACTACATCTGCTCGCGCAGCTTTTACATTTGTAGCGGCATTCTGAAGACGACGTTCTTTATCATATAACACTTCACCGCGAGAGTTTGCTTTTTCTAATAGCTTTATGGCGCGCTTAACATCAGGCTTTTCTATTACTTTTTGGTATTCTTTCTGCTCTTTTATACTTGCGTATCCTTTTTCACGGCCAGCCTGATGCCAGTCACTTTGTACTTCTTCAAGAAATAGTATCTTTTCACCACTAGGACCCGTACGAGTGTTAAATCTAACGTGAACTAATACATTAGGTTCTTCCCAATGATTTTTATAATAAAAATTCATGCCTTTATGCTCACGAGACGGAACTCTAAGTAAAAGCTCTGTATAATCTTTTCTTTCACCTTGAAGCTGAAATCCATCAAATTTTGTAAAGGTTGAAGAATCGGGCGCAGTTTTTTCCTGTTCTTTAACTATCGTATTTATGGCGCCTTGTTCATCTTTTGCCAGTGACTTAAATATCGATGTGTCTTTATAGTCCTTATAATACAGGTCTAAAGACCTTCCATTAGGAGTGACAACTACGGTTAATGTTGTTTCATTTTCTTCAATAGAAAACTCTTGCTCAAAACCCCTATCAGATAAAAGTCTATAAGCTCTTTTTACTTCAGGAGATATTATTAAGTGCCCAGATTTATTTGTTTCTATAATCTCAACTTTATTTGCGTCCAAATAGTCCACGACTTCTTGTGGAGATACTTTACCTGAGCGCTCTGAGAGCCAGTCTAGTAGACCAGACCATTCAAGCTCCTCCGCCTTAAACTCACCCTTATCTGACCACGTTTTTATTGTATCTTTTAACTGCTTAGCGTCGGTAGAACCCTTAATCTTGGACTTCAAGAAATTGGTCATCTTAGAGTACCACACAGCAGCATTCTCGGTGGAGACCGCTTGTGATACGCCGCGCTTTTTCCATTGGCGCTTATCTCCACGAACTACAGCTTGTCGCATATTAGAAAGCCACGTCTTAATCTCAGCATCCGTAACCTTGAAGTTGATACCCATCGATCGTAGCCAACTGCGAATCATAGTAATGAACTGGTCTAACCAAGTAGGATTCTCTTCCTCATTTAAAGCCGTCTCAGCAACTTTATAAGCAATCCATTCTTCTGCAGCTTGACGTTGAGCTATTAAGCGCTCTTCTGCAGTCTTAGCTTTAGCTACATGAGCATAGTGCTCGTTTATAAACTTCATGCGATCGGTATTTTGTTTATCTTTCCAAATTTGATCGAGGAACGGATTAACAATATGCTCAGGTACCATTCTAAGACCGTGATGCCCTATAGCTTCATGCATGAGGTTTGAAAAAAGTTCTTTATATGTATAATTGTTATCAGATATAATATAAATATTACCTGTTACGTCCATATAAAAGCCACGGGTTTTACGACCTTTTGTACTAAGTAGCGAAGACGCTTCTCCTGGAAGCTGAGACTCATCTTTAATGACATGGATATTTCCTGTCCAGCGCCACTTAGCAGTCCACTCTTTAATTTTCTGTTCTGCAGCGAGAGCTGTTATATAACCGAACTCATCATCACTACTCATCTCTTGAACAGACTGCTGTATTTCACCTTCAGAAGTGAAGACATTGGCCAGAGAGTACGTACCATCGATGGCTCGTTTTACAATGCCCTTCTTCTCGAGAGCTTTAAGTGTAGATAACCCAGTCTCAGATGAAGGATGAACTTTCTTTCCTTCAGCCATCTTAATCGTCTTACCAGAAGCAAGATATTTAACTGCTCGCTGCTGTGCGGTAGATAAGGTCGGGTTGGCCAGATTTACTTTTCTAAGAGCTTCATCTTTCTTTTTGGGCGTAGGCTTCTTAGGCGCAGCAGGCTTTTTAGGAGGAGCTTTCTTAGACTCTGCGAGCTTAGACTCAAGGCTTTCTTTCAGGAGCTTAAGCTGATGCGCGAGCTTATCGGTACTCTCAAACTTAGCTTTAGCTGCTGCTATCTGGTCTTTAATCTTATTAATCTTGGCCTGAATATCAACAAGGTCTAAGTCTTTTTTGGGCGTAGTTGGCATCACAGGCTTTGCAGCAGCTTTAGCCTTAGCTTTTGCAGTCTTAGACTTCTTAGTCTTTACATCTGGAGTAATGCTAGCGCGGTTAATAGCCGCAAGCGTAGCATTTATTTTCTCATTAAGTGTCTCAACTTTAGCTTTTATTTCTTTAGCATCTTCAGGCCCAGTAGCCAACTTCTTTCTATACTCCGCACGCGTAGCCTTGAGAGCAGCTAGCTGAGCTCGTAAGACGTTCAAGCTTTGCGTTTTAGACTCAGCTTTCTTAGGCTCAACCTTCTTAGGCTCAACCTTCTTAGGCTCGGCCTTACCTGCCAACTTTAAGGTATTAGTAGCCTGTGTATTCTGTGCTTCAAGACCGGCAATAGCTTTCTTGATATTCTCGATCTTAGCCTGAATCTCTTTACCCTTAGGGCCTGCTTTCTTATCTGCAGACATATCAGCGTAGTCTTCTTCCAGAAGAGATATATTCGTCTGGAAAGCTTTAATCGTGCCTGCAGTTCGTGCTACGTTAGCCTTGAGCTGGTCTTCAGGTGAAAGCTCCACCTTAGGAGCTTTAGCGGCCTTAGTTACTTTTTTAACCTTTGGCGCGACAAAAGGCTTACCGACTTTCAGGCCCTTAGTATTGAGGATATGAAGCTCTGTACCGCCGCGAATACCGTTAAAGTTATCTACGGCGTCAATACCATACTTGCGGAGTTGCTCATATACCGCGTGCTCGACAGGAAGACCAGAACCTTCATTCGCAAGATTGACCAGAAGTTTATCAATAAATCTTTTGGTCTTTGGGTTGTTATAATCAACAATCGTACCCTCAAAAGTTACATTAAAATCTTGCTGTTGACCAGAAGTTTCCTTGGTCGCTGGCGCTCCGGTCTTAAACTTAGCCGCCATCTCATCAGCTTGTGCTTGAGCAGTAGTTAAACTTGCAGGATCGCGAACAATGCGGAAAGTATCATCTGAAGGCTCAATCCCTTTCTCTAAACGCTCAGGGTCAGTACTTCTGTGAAAGCCTTCAACAGCCTCATGCTTGATGGGACCAATCTCACTCGCAACTTTGACAAGCTCATTCTTAGCAATCTCGGTAGTTCTGACATTGGGATCAAGAGGAATAAGATTCTTTGTATCCTGCTCTGTGTCTACTAGGCCGCGTGCCTTGAGGGCTTTAATATGCGCTGGTGTAACTTTTAAAGTCTCATTTCCAATAGAGATAGACTGTTTCTCGTCCCAGTCTTTTACGACTGCACCGGCTTTAATTGCCTCAAAGATACGCGCGCTCTGTTCAGGCAGTGGCTTCTCACTATAAGACCGACCTTTCTTATCTCTTTTAGGTGTAGCCATCGGTCGAGTACCGTCAATGGCAGGCTCGAGTTTCTTCACGAGAATATTAAGGGCTGCGGCATTCCGCGCAGTCTCTACTGGCATGTTATCTACGTCTTTATCACTGTAACCCAGGGTCTTAAGCTTAGACCGTACTTCAGGTGGTGCTTTACCAATAGTAGACTTCTCTTGTTCTTTCTCTTTAGCAAGAGCTGCTGCAGCATCTACTTCTCTCTGCTTCTTGGTGTGCGTAAACTCTTTTAGTCGAGTCTTAGCATCACTTAGAGCTACTCGTTCTTCCGGCGTAGTACTGACGACTTTACTGAGTACATTAATGGTTTCAGTAGCATCAGCTATATTCTTATCCAGCTCTTCGTCAGGCATATTAGTATACATTACGCCGGCACGTGCAGCGGTCTTATCGCCCTCGATTGCGTCATTAATAGGCACAGAAGCAAGTACTTTAGATTTACGATCTTTAGCTCTAGACTCTTCAGAGCTGTCCTGGGCAAGCTGACGAATTTGTTCCATGCGCTCGTCAATCTCTTTATGAACAGCAGACAGTCTTTTCGTTTCTTCTTTGGTGAGACTCTCAGCAGACTCAAGCTTCTGCCGTTCAAAAGTTAAGCTTGCGAGGTCCTGAGTCATGATGTCTATATCAGCATGCTTCTTCTCTTTAGTCTTTTTGGCCAGAGTAGTTTCTGTAACACGCTTGAGTCTGTCGACGGTCTT
>JBBACV010000123.1:0-4398 GCA_041656835.1 Acholeplasmataceae bacterium
CTTCAGGGTAGGTTGTTAGAATCTTTTTAGGGATAACCATTCCGTCTTGAATGTCTCTAATGTTATGAGTATTAGCAGCTAGATGTTTAACTGACTGGGCAGTTATTTTTCTCGCTTTTTCGATGATAACTACTTCTTCTTCATATTTAAGTGATGTTTTAGGATCAGCAATAATTTTATTTAAACTTGGGAAATATGATTCTAATGTTCTTATCCATTCTTCATCAAAGTTTTTTGTTTCAGAAATGTTTTTTTGATATATTAATACTTCACCAGCTAAAAATTGATCATAAAAGTAGTTAGTAAAATCATTTTCTTTTAATGTTTTAAAGGCATCTTGGTATTCTTTATAAAACGATTTATATAAATCTTTTTTATTCATAAGTTAACCTTAAATTTGTTTTCTTAATTCATTAATGTAACTAGCAGCTTCTTTGAAGTTGTTTTTACCAAATAAACGGTCAAAGACAACTAAGATCTCAGCTAATTCTTCTCCTAAGAATGGAAGGTTTAATGATTCAAATTTACGAAGGATTTTTCTTGTAACAATATAATCTAATCCTTCTGTTTCATTTCCACCACATGCAACATATACTGGAACAAATGAATGGATTTGTTTTAAGATTCGATTACCAAAAGTTATTTTAAACTTTTGGGTAATAAAAGCATCTAATTTATCTAAGTTAGATAAGGCTGATTGAGATAAGGGATTATTTTTAATCGCTTCTTTAAAGAGATTATCTAAATAATCATAACTCATATCAATACTTTCAGTAACAGGTGCATCTATATATGAGGCACGAACGTTTATTTCAATTGGTATTGCTCTATCATAAACTTTATCAGTAATTGTAAAGGTTGAGTCGTCTTTGTTGGCAGTTCCAATAAACCAAAGGTTTTGAGGAACTAATACTTTACCGTTATCAAGTAGTTTTGGATCACCTTTTTGAGAATCAGGAACGATATCTATTTTCCAGTCTTTAACATTAGGTAGTTCCATAACTGATAGAAATTCAGCAAAGTAGTATTCGATTCTAGCTAAGTTTAATTCATCTAAGACAATAAAGTTTAAGTCTTCACGGTAATTAGTTTCATATAACGACATTAAAAAGTCTGATTCATTAAATCTTTTAGTAAATTCGTTTAAGTACCCAATCATTTCAGAACGGTCACGCCATGAAGGCTGGACTGAAATAATTGCTGCGTCATTATTGAAAAACTTACCCATTGCATAAGGAAGTGATGTTTTACCTGTTCCTGAGATTCCTTCTAAGATTAAAATCTTAGAAGTAGCCATACCAGCAAAGTATGCATAGATTACATCTTTTGTATAATATAGTTTTAATTTAGAGGCACTAAAGTTAATAAATCTTTCAACTAAAGCTTTTAGTGAAATCATATCATCTTGTTGCATATTAACGGTTGTAATAATATCTTTATATTCGTTATCAACATTAATTAATTTAACAAATCTTGATTCAACTTTTTCTTCAGCTTCTTTAGTAATTTCATCCTTAGTTTGAAATAGATCAGGATTCATTCCAAAAGACTCCATTTTAAGGGCCAAGATTTTATTTTTTTCATCAGTTAGTTCAACAGCTCTTTGACTTAATAAGGCGACTTCTTCTAGTAAGTATTCTTTTTCATTTTCAATTTTAACGAATTTAATATATTTACCTAGTAATTGTATTAATCTTATTAAAACAAAAGCTACAAAAGCAAAGTTAACTAATAAAACTAAGATCGCAGCAATCCAGTCAAGTAAACTAAAATAGCTACTGTTAACAGCAAACTGATTAAAATATGTAGTTATATCTTTATAAAATAAATCGGCAAATGCTTGGAAAAGTGTTCCAAAAAATTTGCCGATATTTGAAAAAATTTCTTTAAGAAAATCAATGTAATAACGTGCGAATTCTACCATATTGTTACCTCAGGTTGTATAATTTTCGGTTATTCTTTTTTATCCTTTTTTAATTCTTCTTTTGCTAGTTCTTCTAATAATTCTTGACGCATTTTTTCTTTTTCTAAAGTTAATTCTTCTTTAGCTTTTTCTTTTTTAATTTCAAAGATATTACTAAATAAAATATAACCTTGATATATTAGCATTAAGAATATTGGTAGGATTATTACTAATCCAAATCCTAACTGAGTTTCTAAAAATAAACTAAACTTACCTAATCCACCGATTTTACCGGTGTATTTAGCGACTATGTCGCTATGTTCTAGTAAATAGAAATCAGGTTCATCGTATTTATCGCCTTGGGTTTGAATTAACCCATTAGCTCTAACATCAACAATACGGTGAGTATTGAGTCTTCTTTGTAGAGCTGGATCTTTAAAGGTAATAATATCGCCTACTTTTAAGTTCTCTTTTTGTGAATCACTTAGAATTTTAACAAAAATTAAGTCTCCAGGATTAAAAGAATCATTATTATCCCCAACCATTGAGTCTGTCTCTACGGCAAGAAAGCCATTCCCAAAGACATTAGGGATATTATTATCCCCTCTGGATGAAATGATAATAATTGAATATATTAATAGTAAGGCAATTATCGTATAAAAGATTACGTTTAAAGTTATTTTAGTTATTTTTAAAGCTTTATTTGGTTCTTTCATTTAGTAAACTCCAATCTTATTAAAAGTTAATTAATAGATTAATTTAATCTATTATATAACATTTTAGTGATAATTGCTATATATATTAAATATTATCATTAACAAAGGGGAGAGGCATGCCGTTTAAAGCATGCCTATGAGTAAATATAAGAAATTAATCTTGTTGTAATCTAAAGTTTAAGTTAACAGATACTTGTTGTCCGAAAACTGGATTATAAGCATTGACATCCCAACCTTCAACCCAAATATAAACTGTTAATGTAGCTATGTTATATGTAATAGTGTTAACTGTTTCAGTATTGGTATTATCCACTTCTGTAACTTTGGTTCCACCCTCATCATTTACTTCTGTTACATCTTTTGTTTCAACTAAATCAGCAGTACCTAGTAACCCTTCATAAGTACTTTTAAGGTGTTCATTTCTTGAAACAAAGAAACTATGAGCTCCTTGATCTATTAATTCGACAGAAGGTTCTAAGTCTTCATTACCTTTTCCTCTGACATTGCCATCACCAGCATCTTTTTCAACTACTAATGTACTGTCTTTTCCAAAGAATGATACTCTTAAGGAATTAGTAATTTGTTCTTCCACTGTTCCTGTATCAGCTGGAACTTCCACACCAAATGGATCATTAAATTTAACACCATCGTTTGTCCATGTTACTATTCCATTATCAGACATTTCAAAATCATATAAATAGATGTCACCTTGGCCTTGTGTTCTAAATTCAAATTCTAATTTTATATAGTCAGATGGTAAAGCGGCAGTAGTAGTTAATGAAGGTGAAGCACCACCAGACATTTGTAATTTGTTAAATGTTTCTCCGTCACTAGAGGTTACAGCAGTAAATTCATTGAAATTTATTGTTGTTAAATATGCGTTAATGTCGTCCGAAGTTATATAACTAGTCCATGGTCCTTTAAATGAATATTCGCCTTCATTTTGGGGATCAGTTACAACTAATCTCATTTCAAGTCCTAAACCTGAAACAACACTACCCTCAACTTGTCCAACTGAGACTGTGTCTCCTAATGTAAACCATGCATAAGTTGTTGCAACTAATGCAGCTACAGTAAGTACTAATGTAAATACTGATATTAATATTTTTCTTGATAATTTACTCATTTTTTATCTCCTTTTAGTTAATTTTCTATTATCTTTTTTTTATTATCCTAAATAAATTTAGGTTTAATAACTAATTAATTATTTCGTGAACTGCTTTAAATTCAAATTGCATTTTCACGTGATCATTAAAGACTGAATCAAATAGATCAACATCCCAACCTTCAGTCCATATATTTAAAGTTATCTTACCTTCATAGTAAACCATATTATGAGGTCCTCCTCTATTATCGGTTTTTATTAAGGTTAAGATGTGTGATATATCATCATAAGCAAATGGTCCTTCGTTACTAAATTCACTTAATTTATTAATTGTGTTAGGGAATTTAGTTGGAAGTTTTAACTCACCAACTTTTTTATTGTAGTAATCAAAACTGCCATAAGGAAGACCATACCCTCTTTGGGGATTTTCAGTTAAATCAAAGATTTTAACTAATAAATCATTTCTTGAATCAGTTTCATCAATTGGTCTTTCAATTGTTGAAACTCTAATTGAGTCTTTTGCATAAAAGGTTTTAACTTCATCTTTTAAAATCATTTCATCAGGTCCATATAAGAAATCGATATCTGATTTAAAGGTTCTTCCTTCAGAGGTAATAAATGTTCCTGACTTTAAATTTTCGTAAGTTACTTCATTAGTGACATTATTTGATAAA
>JBBACV010000124.1:0-4342 GCA_041656835.1 Acholeplasmataceae bacterium
CGATACTAACCTTTAATGGATTATTAATAGCTCTAGGATAAATTGGATTATTATTTAAGGAGTGAGTATGTTTACCACCAGGCCAATTAACAAATGTATTTTTTCTAATATTTAAAAGTAAATCTAACTTTTCAGTAAACAAAGTATTATAATCTTCTAATTTATATCCAAAGAGAGGAAAAGACTCAATAAAAGAACCACGCCCTGCCATAATTTCAGCTCTTCCGTTTGATAAGATATCTAAAGTTGCGAAATTTTGATAAATTTTAATTGGATCACTACTAGATAAAATAGTAACTGCACTACCTAAATGAATATTTTTAGTTAACTTACTAGCAGCACTTAAAATTATTTCAGGACTTGATGCAGCATAATCGTACCTGTGATGTTCACCGATTCCATAATAATCTAGTCCTACTTGATCGGCTAAAACTATTTCTTCGATTGCTTGATTAATTCTAATATCATGACTAGTCATGCCACTTTTTTTATCAATACCACTTTCTAAAAAAGTTGTCATCCCAAAAGTATATGGCTTCATTTAATTTTCCCCCTTGAATGATCGATAACATTATTAGCTAATGTTTTTGGTAAAATTAACTCAGGATTATAAGAACCATTTTTGAAATTATCGATAAATGTTTTTGATTCATCGTCAAAGTTATATAATTCATTCACAAATTGATGGTATTTAGGTTCTAGTAATTTTTTTAAATTATCTATCTTAAAATCAATCTTAAAAATGGTTTGATAAAAAACAATAATCTTTTTAATAAAGTTTATTTGTTGAGGAAGAATTTTATGATTATCAAATAAATATTTTAATGTTTTGATATTAGTAGTTATTTCCGCGAAATATCTACCATAATTTTCTAAAGTAGCTAAACTATTAACATGTAAATCGATAAAAACTTTATCGATTCTTGCATAATATTCAGGGGGTAAAATATGATAACGATTTAAATAATCAATCAATATTTCATATGTATTTTTACTTTCATTATCAATGATAATATAATAATCAGTTGTTTGAGTTAATTTAGTCTTTTTATAATTAATTTGAAAGTTTTTTTGACTTAGTAATTTAGGTAAAATTAAAGTGATTTTTTTTCTTAGTTCATTTAAATCACTACCACTTTTAGTAGTATGTAAGTCAAAGGTTAATTTATTCGTAATATAACCTAAATCTTGATGAAAAAATTGTAAAGAACTATCACCAACTAATTTTAAATCATAAAGTAATTCTACTTCATCTAAAGCAATTAAAATATCTCCTAATCTTTTGTATATAATACTATTTTCCATTAAGTTATCTCCTAAGTAATTGGGGTAATTATATTTGGGTTGTTATTTTTGGTGTTATTAACTAATTTTGAAATTTTTATTTTCTTCATTAAATTACTATCATATTTAATAAAGGTATTTTCTATTTCTTTTTTATTAGTAACATTTGGGTTTAACCAAATTGGTAAAGTTTTTTCATTCAGGATAAGTGGCATTCTTTGATGGACATCACTTAATAATTTGTTTGAATCTAAGGTTATTAATGAAACGGTATGAAGAGTTTCATTATTATGTTGATAAGATTCATAAATACCTGCAAAAGGAAAGATTTCTTGATTTGAAACTTTAAATAAATAAGGATCCTTATCATAGTCCCATTCATAAAAACCATCCGCTAAAACAACACATCTTTTAAAAATGATATTGTTTTTAAAAGATGGCTTGATAAAGACAGATTCACTTCTGGAATTAATAATTTTTAAAATATTATTTGGCTTACTAAATTTAGGAATAAAACCCCAATTTAATTCACCCACCCGGTAATTTTTACCATCACTAATTAAAGATATAACATTCATTCCGGGGCTAACATTATAGTTTGGTAAATTAAATTGTTTTTGGTTTTTTAGATTAAAGTTCTTTTTTAAATAATTATTTAATTCATCGTTAGAAAATGAATTTAAAAATCTTCCGCACATATTAACTCCTCTTAATAATATTTTATCATAGCTAAAAAAAATCCTCAGTTTTGAGGACTTTTAATTAAGATTTTCTTATTTTACCATCTTTACGGTAAACAACGACACCAACACCTTGATTAGCAGCAATTTCATTGGCGTATTCGATAGCTTCTGCTTGAGTTCTAAAATATTTTAAAGCTCTTTGAGATCTTTCTCTAACGACTCGCCATTTACCAGCTAAGCTAGGGTCAGCATCTTCAAAATATGTAACATGGTAATCTAAAGATTCTTCTAAGACAGGTTTTTTCTTAGGTTCTTCTTTGACTGGTGGCTTTTCTTCCTCAACTTTAGCTTCCACTTTATCTGCTGGTTTTGGTGATTCTTTTGCCGGTGGTGTTTCTTTAATAAGTTCTTTAACTTCTTTTTTCTTTCCCTTATTACCAGCAACGAGTAAGATTACTAAAATTAAAATTAAAGCAACTATTCCTAAAAACACCCACTCGGTTGGTCCGAAATTACCATCTTTAAATGGTATATCTATTAATAACATAAAATCCTCCTTCATCTTTTATATCTATTTTACACTAAATAAACGTTATAATAAAGCCTTTTAGCTCTTTTTATGAAAAAGAGGATGAAAAAGTTTCTTCTTTAATCATTTATTATTAATATATTTTAGATATTTTTTTAAAATAAAGTATCATTATTTAATTAATTTTGGTCATAATAACCAAATTGACTTCGGTAGCTTATCGGAGTCGTTCCAACTTTTTGTTTAAAGAGTTTGGTGAAGTAATTTTCATCAGAAAACCCACAAAGATTACCAATCTCATAAACATAAAGAGTGGTAGTTGTTAAAAGAACCTTAGCTCTTTCTACTCTAATTTGATTTAAATAATTAATAAATGTAATTCCCATTTCTCTTTTAAATATTCTACTTAAATGAGCACTTGATATTTTAAATTCATCAGCAACTAATTGAAGGGAAATATATTTAGCATAATGTTCATTTAAATAACCAACGACTTTTTTAATTAATAAATTATTAGTTGGTAAATTTAATTTATTTGAATCATTTGTTTTTGTTTTAACAGGTAGTTTTCCTTTTGCAGGAGCACCATTTAAAACTTTAATTAAGGATTGTACCGATAGTTTGGTATATTCATATAAAACTATATGTGACTCTGGTTCATCAAGACCTATAATGTCATAAGGTGTTCTTAAAGAAATTAACATAATCCGATTATTATTTTGAATTAAATTAGAATATAGAACTTTTTGAACTAAGGTTAAATGTGAATCTGCTAAAGCTAAAATAATTTTTTTATTTTTTGCCATCTTTGCGATACTATTAACATTAAAATTTTTATTATCAATACTATAATATGGAATATTATAATAACTTCCTAATGTTTTAGCAACATCCATATTCTCTACATTAGCATCTTCAGCAGTTGAATTTAAATAATTTGTAACACCAATAACAATCGTATTGTTATCAATATCAAATAATGTTCCATTATTAATCGTGATACTATCTAAACTACATTCCTCAGCTATTTTTTGATTTTGTTTATAATCTACTTCTTTATCAGTTTCTTTCGTATATTTTTCCTTGGCTTTTAATATTCTTTTAAGTGATGTTTCAATTAATTCTTTTTTGATTTCACCGCTTTTGACACCATCAATTAATGCTTTACGAACTGACAACTGTTTACCAAAACTATGACTTACCATAATTATATCGATGCTTGCGTTTACAGAAAATACCGCTGCTTCTGATAAAGCAAAGGCTCTTTGTAGGGCATCCATCTCATAACAATCACTAATTACTAAGCCCTTATATCCAAGTTCATCTCTTAAAAGTTCTTTAATAATTCTTTTGGAAATAGAAGCAGGGAAGCGATTATCAATTTTATCATATAAAATATGCGCTGGCATAATGGCATCTGAAATATAATTACCCCGGTAGGGAATTAATTCGGTATTATATAAACTCTCCAACGATAATGTTACATGGGGTAAATCAAGGTGTGAATCAATTGTTACATCACCATGTCCTAAAAAGTGTTTATAACTTGCTAAAACACCTTCATTTTGAAGACCTCTTGCAAAGTCTGAAGCAAGTTTAGAAACTAATAATGGATCATCTGAAAAAGAACGTATTCCAATTACTGGATTATAAGGATTGTTATTAACATCTGCAACTGGGGCTAGATTTAAATTAATTCCTAAATCTTTTAATTCTTCTCCTAAAATTTTACCGATTTCATATGAAACGGTAGGACGATTAAAACTTGCTGCCCCAATTGCCATATGTCCAGGCACTCTGGAAACTCCTTCATAAATTCTTCTAATTGATCCCCCTTCTTGATCAA
>JBBACV010000125.1:0-4319 GCA_041656835.1 Acholeplasmataceae bacterium
GGCAATTTATGGTGATATGGGATCGTTTTTAGAGAGCAACGAATTCATGAAAGAGATGTTTACTTATACTGGTTTATCAATTGAAGAATCTTTTACTGGTACTGTGATGATGGTAATGATTGGTTTAGTTATCATTTTACCTGTAACAATTATCAACAAGCTTTTCTCAGAAGAAAAAGGTCTCTATCTTAATCAAATCTATGGTACGAAAGTGAAAAGAAGTGAGATTTATTTTACTAATATAATATTAGCCATTGTTGTATCTATTTTAGGAATTTTTCTATCGGCAATTGGATTAGGCGGATCCGCCTTAAGTGTATTGAAAAGTGATAATATTAAACTATTAGACTTTATAATAATTGGCTTTAATCTTTTCCCGGTGATCTTATTTTTCATTGGGTTAAATAGTTTTATTTTAGGTTGGATTCCAAAACTTAGTAAGACAATTTATGTTTATTTGACTTATGCTTTCTTTTTAGATTATTTCCAAACGGTTCTTGATGTTCCAAATTGGGTTATAAAAACAGCACCCCAAAGTTGGTTGCCAAAGATGCCAATGGAGAGCTTTGATTTAAAGATATTTTTATTAGTCTTCTTGATTAGTGTAATCTTAATTATTTTAGGATTTGTTGGATATAAAAAGAGAGATATGATAGAAAGCGTTTAATTATAATATTCAATTTTCATAAAATAAAAAACTGGAATTACTCCAGTCTTTTTAGATACTATTGGTTACTACTTAATGATATCAAAGTTTCCAATCAGTGGTAACCGGACAGCCTTACCTCCAAAGCCATTGACCAATCCCATTATTGCTAAGACAAGGACGGCCACGCCATAGATAGGTAATAGTATCCAACCGATAATCGGAATGATCCCGAGAATCACAGTTCCAAGAACTGACGCTAATAACACATTTAAACCTTGGTTTGCATGGAATTTAGCGTATTTAGAATCTGGTGTTGCGACTAGTGGTAAAAAGAAAATCAAATATGCTAAGCCCGCCATGGTCTTATTATTATCAATATCTTCTTTCGTGAAGTTACTAGTCTCATCTCTTTTGTTCGACATGTTTCATTCCTCCTTTCCTTAATATTAGTGAAAATATTTCTGTAATGCAAACAATTAGCCTATTTCAAAGACATTTTTGGTACTTTAATTTGCTAAAAATAGCGTAAATAGTATAATTATATTGAAGATTTAAAAAGTATTTAATTCACAAGGGAAGATAATATTATGGAAAAAGAAATTTTATTGAAGTTATTGAATCAAAAAGTTGCAATAACGGTTGATTATCCAATTGGAAGTCAGAGTCAAGAATCTCCTTTTCATAATTTTCCAATTAACTTTGGTTATACGGAAGAATTATTTAATAATAAGGGAGAACCTTTTCAAGCATATATTTTAGGAGAAAATAGACCACTTGAGTTTTATCATGGTAAGGTTGTGGCAGTCATTTTTAGACATAAATCAGGTAATTATTTATTAGTTACCGCACCTCCTAATATGATTTTCACTAAGGATGCTATTAAGAAATTAACCCACTTTCAAGAGCAACATTACCAAGCTGAATATTTATTTCATCCGGTAGAGGCCAGCAGTGAGTCAAAATAATTCAGTTCTTGATTTAATTTATCGTACTATAAAAAAAGTAGAGCTTGATGCTGCCGTTTATGAAATATTGAAACTACCAGAAAGAAGCCTTAAAACTAGTTTAAAATTAAAGTTAGATAATGGAGAACTTAAAACATTTCCTGGTTATCGAGTCCTTCATAGTAGCTTGCTGGGACCTGGTAAAGGAGGAATTCGATTTTCTCCAATGGTTACTTTAAAAGAAGTTGAGACTTTAGCAATCTGGATGACTTTAAAAGCAGCTTTAGTAGATTTGCCTTTTGGTGGAGCAAAAGGCGGAGTTAATATTGATCCAACTTTACTTTCTAAAGCAGAATTAAAACGCTTAGCAGAGGTATATATCCAAGAATTTTATCCATTTTTAGGCGCTCAGATAGATATTCCAGCTCCTGACATTAATACTAATAGTGAAATTATGGGTAATATGTTAAAGGAGTACGAAAGACTCACTAATAAAAAAGAACCAGCTATGATTACCGGAAAACCCTTAGAATTAGGTGGAGCTCAAGGAAGAGTTTCTGCAACTGGCTTAGGAGTAGCGACAATAGTTTTTAAGCTCATCACAATGCTTGATGATAAAAAAACAGATTATACATATACAATGCAAGGATTTGGCAATGTCGGTAGTTATAGCGCAAAATTTCTTTTTGAAAAAGGATTAAAGCTGACTAGCCTAGCCTTACGAGATGAGGCGCTATATAATCCATTAGGTCTTGATGTATTAGATTTAATTGAACATAAAAATAAATATGGTAATTTAACACAATATCCTTGTCAAAAAATATCACTAAAAGAATTTTGGCAACAAGAAGTAGATTTTCTAATACCAGCTGCAGTTGAAAATGTGATCAATCAAGAAAACGTCAACTTAATTAGAGCACGAAATATTGTTGAGGCGGCTAATGGACCAGTAAGTATTGATGTTAACGAGACACTCGAGAATAATAATATTTTAGTAGTACCAGATATCTTAGCAAATGCTGGTGGGGTAATTGTATCTTATTATGAGTGGTATCAAAATTTGAATAACATTACTTATAGCGAAGCTGAAATAAATCAGAAACTAACTGAAAAAATCGGCCAAGCTTTTGATAACGTTTGGCAAACTAAAGATAAATATCAAGTTAATTTAAAAGAAGCAGCTTATATTTATGCAATAAATAAATTAGCTCTAAAAATAAAAGAAAAAGACTATTTTAATCAATAATTGAATGAATAGTCTTTTTTAAAGCTGGAATGGTATCTTCTAAAAACCATGGATTCTTTTTTAACCAGGGACCGTTTAGTGGAGAAGGATGAATAATCGGGAAATAATTTGGTAAATATTTTTGATAGTCTTTGACATATCCGGTTAAATTGGGTTGATCTAAATCATTTAAATAATAATTAACGGCATAACTTCCAATTAAAATCGTAAGTTTTAAATTAGGCATTTCACTTAAAAGTAACGGATGCCATTTATCAGCAAAGTCTTTACGTGGTGGTAAATCTCCATGTTTGGCTTTTCCCGGGAAATAGAAATCCATTGGCATAATGGCAAATATTGTTGGATTATAAAAAATCGTTTCATTGACGTCAAGCCATTCTCGTAATCTTTTACCACTTTGGTCATGGAAGGGACTATTTATTTTCTGAGTCTTGAGACCAGGAGCTTGCGCAATTAATAAAATCTTAGCTTTTGGGTGAGCGGTGAAGACCGGCTCCCAACCAAGTTTTGTAAATTCTTGATTATCAGGATGATTGATAATAGCTTTAGTTATCTTTTCGATTTTTTGAATACTCATAAATAAATTATAACAAAGTTTCAGCTTTTGCACTTTGATTGTAATTCAATTTAGTCCTTTTTATAATTACTTAAATAAGGAGGCAATAAAATGTTAGAGATTAATATTAATGAAACATTTTATAATATAACGAAAGATGATCCTAATTTGCGGGAGTTACTTGTGAAGGTTGGATTTAAACAAATGGTTGATGATAAAATTTATTTAAGTGTTGGTAAAATAATTACTTTAAAAAATGCTATGAATTTTATTAAAATTAGCGATCAAGATTTAATTGATTATTTAAAGGCTAACAACTATGAAGTAAATTTAGTTGAAAAATAAACTGAGCAGACAGTTTTATTATGATAAACTTTAATAAGGAGATAAATTATGGCAAATAAAGAAATAGAGCGTTCTAATCCACTTTTTATGGTTAAACCCCATGAATTAAGTCACATTAAAAAGATTATCGGCGTAGTTAGTGGGAAAGGTGGGGTTGGAAAATCAACCATTACCGCACTTTTGGCAGTAACTATGAATCAACTTGGCTACCATAGCGCAATTTTTGATGCTGATATTACTGGACCTTCAATTCCTAAAATGTTTGGAGTAACGGAAAAAGTAGTAGGTAATGAGCACGGCATTTTCCCTATGTTGAGTGAGACGGGAATTGATTTAATTTCGACTAATTTAATATTAGAAAATGAAAATGAACCAGTTTTATGGCGTGGTCCTATTTTAGCGAGTGTTATAAAACAATTCTGGAGTGAAGTAATGTGGGGAGATGTTGATTATTTATTTATTGATATGCCACCTGGTACTGGTGATATACCCCTAACGGTTTATCAATCGATTCCCTTAGATGGAGTAATTATGATTACCTCGCCCCAACAGCTAGTTTCAATGATTGTCGCGAAAGCA
>JBBACV010000126.1:0-4296 GCA_041656835.1 Acholeplasmataceae bacterium
ACCACCATCGTAATGCTTTGCAATATACCGCAATTTTAACGGAAACGGGCATCTGCGCTATTTTATAGCCCCACCCCTTACATCGACATGGGTACCCCTATATTCATAGCCTACGCTTCGTTCTGTGAAAACCTCCAGCCAGGGGTGCACCCACACACCCCGGCCTTCGGTACTAAACCTACTGCTGCTCTGCTTTAGCTTTACGCTTGTCGCTGAGTTTGGCCGCATCTGCCTCCATGTACTTGTAAGCATCAACGTGCGGCACTGGGAATACCAGGCCGGCAAGTATCAGCAGGTACGCTGTTGCAAATGCACTGCCGTACGCCCCTGACACATATAGTGCTGGCGGTGCAAGCATAAGCAGGCCATAGGCTATAGCTGTATTACGTGGTTTGCACTCGTATAACCTGGACTTGTGCATTGCGAACACGGCCCATATCGCACCCATGTATATGGCGGTGCCCAGGAACAACGGAAAGCACCGTACCTTTACAGGGTCGAGAAGGAGTACTGCCGCAATAACCGTTACTGCGTAGAACCACGGACGGAAAAGAAGATTTACAAAAATTGACATTGGGCCTTTCTTAGGCCATATCGTCTGTCGTCAGCCCCTTCTGTGCCGGTTTGCGTATAACATCCTTTTTAAACTTGGAACCATCCATGTTTTTCTTGGCTGCATTCGTCAAACCTTTACCGAAAGCGTCGGCCTTTTTACGGTCGGGCCCGGCGTAGAGTCGTTTTGAAGACAGGTATGGCGCTGAATTGTTTGTTTTCATTGCATTACCTTTCTAGTTTTTAATTTTAGTTGTTTAAATTGTGTTTGTCCTGTAATTTATACCCTGGAGCATAAAAACAGGAGTAGACCTTTGGACGCCGCCACAACGTTGGAGAATGTATTCGTAGACCTGCAGTCGGGCAAGCTTAGGAACCTTGTTCCATTGCTGCCGCTGCTGAATATAGACGGCGTGCCATTTGGTCTGGATCTGCATTACCAGTTAAGTCCGGTACTTGAACTGGATGTGCCCAGCGATAATGTTTTCATGACCGCCAGGCAGGTTGGTAAAACTTTTATACTTACGGCCAGGAATATACTGCTCAGTGCCATCTGCCGCGGACACAACATACTGATGGTAGAACCACGCGGTGAACAGGCGTCGAAGTACCACCTTACTATATTGCAGCCGCTGTTGAAGAGCAGTGCTATACTTCTGTCCAGCCTGATGGACAACGGGGAACTTACCAGACAGAGCGTCAAGCGGTTTAAGTCCGGTTCTACCATGTACATCGATTATGCCTATATGAATGTGGACCGGCTGCGTGGTATCTCTGGAATACTGTGCGCTGTTGTCGATGAAGCGCAGGATATAAGGCCTGAGTTCATACCGGTAATAAAAGAGACCATGTCCGCACGGCTTGAAGGCGGTACGGCCTTTCTGTTCGGCACACCCAAGACGTCGCGTACAGCGCTGGGCGCAGGCTGGGAAAAGTCCAGCCAGGCGGAATGGGTTATACCCTGTCCATGTGGTTTCTACAACAATCCTGCTCCTGAACAGCACCTGTATAAGATGATTGGCCGCAAAGGCTGCATCTGTGC
The DNA here is from genome assembly GCA_041656835.1 of Acholeplasmataceae bacterium. GTDB lineage: Bacteria > Bacillota_I > Bacilli_A > Acholeplasmatales > Acholeplasmataceae > Acholeplasma. Next base: position 1,595 of record JBBACV010000126.1, read on the forward strand.
AAAGTGCGGCAGGCTTCTGAATCCGGCCAATGGTGCGTTTGTGCATGCCTTCCCAGAACGCAGGCATATTTGCCGTGGGTACAGGATAAGTCAGGTCACACATCCGGTGCACTGTATGCTGGAGCACAAGTGGACGCAGCTGCTGCAGAAGATGGAGCATGAGTATTCGGAAATAAAGTTTAAGAACGAGGTGCTGGCCGTAAACTGCGATGAAGCATTCGCATTGCTTACACCACACGATCTGGTGAAGGCCTCCAACAAGTTGAAGTTCACAGACCTTAGTAAATTGTTTGAATACTGCAAAGTGAAATACTCCGAGATAGCTGTAGGTGTTGACTGGTCTGGCGGTGGCGCGGTATCCGATTCGTATACATCACTTGCAATAGTTGGCAGACTACGCGGCACTGAAATACTTGAATGCCCCTATGTGGAGCGCCTTAAGAAAAGCATGGACGCATATTCGGAAGCCGACTACCTTATGCATGTTATCCGCGGTTGCGGTGCACGATTTATGGCGCATGACGCGGATGGTGCAGGATTCCTTCGTGAGGAAATCCTGAGGCAGCGTAACATATCCTCGGATATGATTGTAGCGTATAAGTACGTAGGGCCGCGCCCTGGTGACGTTATAAAGCTGCACAAACCGACACGCGATTTTGAACGACCTTATTACAGCCTGGATAAATCCAGGAGCCTTATGACCATGATCTACTCGCTTAAAGACCAGAAGATAACAATACCTGACTATACGCCTACCGACCTGTCCGGACCCCTTACAGACCTGCTGGCGCTTGTTGAAGACGCCAGTGAAACAAGGTCTATGGAATATGTGTACCTGATAAGCAGACAGCAGGGCATGCCGGATGACACCGCACATGCCCTTAACTATGCCTGCTGCGCCCTATGGGACTCATATGGCGCATACCCGTTATTCGGTCCCGGCCTGTCTGACAGCGCCGTTGATTACCCTGGGTTCTTCCCAAAAGTGGAAACCTTTATGGCCTAGGCCTTGCGGTGCTTCTTTATTTCAGCAGCAAGGCTCACCATGTTGTTTATAACAAGGTTTACCAAGTTAGGTGCTGCACGCCATCCACCAACCCTTGACATAGCAGGCGTCTTCGAGCAGCGGTCTTCAAGTTCCGCCATTGTTATTCCATTTTCCTTGAGGCCCTTTTTGATGGCTTCAGCCTGCTCTTTCGTCAGACCATCCATATCGGAGCCGACGGCTGCTGGCGCTGCCGCAGGAACCGTTGCTGGAGCCGCTTTAGGTACGGCCTTGGGCTGAACTGCAGCCTGTTTAAGGAAATAGTACTTATACGCCCTGGGCTCCTGTGCAGGATCTTTGCTGATGTCTCTGCGCAGAACGATTATCATGCCTTCGCGCATTGCAGCAGGAAGTGATGCCATATCTGTTTCGTTGAAGCCCGCTGTGTTACCTGCCGGTGTTTTGCCGGCACCGGCAAGCCGCTGCACAAACGATTCTTTGCCCAAGCTGGCAAAGGTTTCTGCATAGTCGGACATATCCATGGTAGTGCCGTCTGTGAACTGGAATACAGCCGCAGTAGCGGGCACTTCATCATCGAGTATATCCACCTGTGCCTCTGCCTCGGTTGTTGCCACTCCTGCTGCCAGAGATGCCGCTGCAGCTGCCTCAGCTTTGTCCTTCTCTATCTCTGCCTTGGACCTGCGTTTACGTTTTTGCGCTGCAGGTGCTGCAGGTGGTATCTGTGCTTCAGACGCTGGCATGGTTTCAGGCTTCTCTTCGAACGCTTCAGTCTGCAATGCCGGATCCACAGACGGCATCTCTGTTTTATCAAACACGTCTGCCACCCTGTTGCGTGCATCCATAATTGATCCACCGCACTCAAGTCCGGCTATGCCTCCCGGCACCAGTACAGAGCCTCGTCTGCTTTCAATGCTCACTTTGTGGAGCATGATGTTGCCGTGTATGCCTACGTCGCCGTCCTCAAACCGGCGCATTGACAAACCCACATGCACTATTGTGTTCTCCAACCCTGCCGTTGTCTTCCAGGTGTTGGACATTTCGTCTAGAATAGACTTCTCGACTTCAGGGCTTATCATGGTGTCCAGCGACTCCAGGATAGCCTCCTTTATTGTTTTGCTCATTTCGTTCCTTTCCGCCTTTTCGGCTTGTAAAATTTTTAAAAACTTGTCCAGTATATTTCAAAACAGGAGATTTTGAATCATGGCCAAGCAGAGTTTCAACAGGATTAAAGATCTGGTGGTATTGGATGGCGTACTTGTACTTCGTGTATACAAAGGAAAGAATCTACATGACAGGTATATGACGCCTGTGGTTGCGCAACAGTATCTGGACAGCTATATGGCGCAGCTTCCAAGCATGGCCAAAATAGATTTGGAAGGTGCAGCCGCATTCCAGGAAATCCTCATGGAGTTCAAGGCCAAGATAAACGAGGCGCTTGTATGGCGTGCCAGCCGTAATATCTCACCAGCTGAGATGCTACCGGTAAAAAAGACAATGGTAACACAGGAAGAGTTAAAAAGGCTTCTGGATAAACAGGATTCTAAGGAACTCATATAAACCGGAGAAGGGGAACCCACCGGTTAATACTTATTCACCAAAACCTGATATCCAGAAGTCATCGAGATACTTAACTTCGTAGTAGTGCGGTTTTTGCATCGTAGTGTGTTGGTCGGTGACCAGCGGGCGTAGCCTGCAG
>JBBACV010000127.1:0-4271 GCA_041656835.1 Acholeplasmataceae bacterium
GGTGAAAAAGGAACAACTCTTTCAGGTGGACAAAAACAAAGAGTCGCTATCGCTAGAGCGTTAATTTCTAAAAAACCGATTCTTATTTTTGATGATGCCCTATCAGCAGTTGATAATAAAACCGATTTACTAATTAGAGAAGCCATTAAAAATAAAAAACATCAATCTAGTAATATTATTATTACTCACCGAATTACCACTGCTAAAGATGCCGATTTAATAATTGTTATTAATAATCAAACCATTGAAAACACTGGTACTCATGAAGAATTAATTAAAGAAAAAGGGCTTTATCAAACTCTTTGGGACATTCAAGGTAATTTAGAAGATGAATTTATTAAACTAACGGAGGTTAAAAATGAAACCAAATGAACAACCTCTAATTAAGAATATTAAATTAAGTACTTGGAAAAATTTATTTAAAGTAGTTTTAAAAAATAAAAAACAATTATATTTAATGATTGTTTTTGCAGTTGGATTAGCATTATTAGATACTTTTTCGATGATTTTAAATCAATATGCCGTTGATGAATTTATCACAAGTGGAAATTATGATCATTTTAATATTTTTATTATTTTAAATATAGTATTAGCAATTTTCTTTGGACTTGCTGTCTATGGATTTATTTATTTGGGTGGCTATATTGAATCATATGTTAGTTTTGAATTAAGAGAAGAAGCCTTTAAAACCCTTCAAAGACTATCTTTTTCATTTTATGATCAAACACCTCAAGGCGATATAATGGCTAGTATGACTAGTGATGCAAGAAGACTTAGTGAAGTTATCTCATGGGGATTAGTTGATATGGTGTGGTCAGCTTTATTAATGATATTTACTTTAATTGTTTTATATATATATTATTGGAAGCTTGCTTTAATTGTGACTGTCTCATTACCATTAATGTTTTTTATTACTTTAATCTTTAGAAAAAAAGTATTAAGAAAACACCGTCTAGCAAGATTTTATAATTCAGAAATAACTGCTAAGTATAATGAAAGCTTTCATGGGGCAATTACTTCAAAAAGTTTAGCAATTGAAGAAGATAATTTAAAGGAATTTCACCACTCAGCAAACTTAATGAAGAAAACTAGTATAAAAGCTAATTCTTTATCAGCATTATTTTCTTCCCTTCTTTTAATGTCATCATATGTAATAGTGGGACTAGTCATGTATTTTGGTTCAAGTTTTACCGTTTCAAACTATATTAAAATTGGTACTTTATTTTTATTCATAAGAGCAACCATGAATTTCTTTGAGCCTGTGATTGTTTTATCAAGTTTTATTTCAAGTCTTCAAGTTGCTCAAGCTTCTGCTGAACGTATTTTAATGTTAATTGAAACTAAATCAGAAATTAAAGATACTGATAAAGTTATAAAAAAATATGGAGATTGGTTTAACCCTAAGGTTGAAACATTTGAAGAAATTAAAGGGGATGTTTCTTTCCAAAACATAGATTTTTATTATAAAGAAGATGAAATCATTTTTAAAAATTTTAATTTAGATGTAAAAAAAGGTGAAACAGTCGCTTTGGTAGGACATACAGGTAGTGGAAAAACTAGTTTAGTAAATTTACTTTCAAGATTTTATGAACCAATAAGTGGAAATATTTTAATTGATAATATTGATTACCGAAAAAGAAGCATCTCATGGCTCCATAGTCAGTTAGGTTATGTCTTACAAACACCTGAATTATTTTCAGATACAATTATGGAAAACATTCGTTATGGTAATATTAATTCAAGTGATGAAGAAGTTATAAAGGCATCAAAAAAAGTTGGCCTTCATGATTTTATTATAAAACTAGAAAATAATTATAACACTAAGGTAGGTGAAGGCGGTAGCTTATTATCACTTGGTCAAAGACAGTTAATATCTTTTGCTAGAGCGATTTTAGCTAACCCCAAAATTTTGATTTTAGATGAAGCTACTTCATCGATTGATAGTGAAGCAGAAAACATTATTAAAGAAGCCACGAAGGTATTATTAAAAGGACGAACTTCTTTTATCGTTGCTCACCGTCTTTCAACAATCGTTGATAGTGATGTAATAGTTGTTTTAGAAAATGGAAAAATTATTGAAAAAGGAAACCATTTAGAGTTACTTCATAAAAAAGGATATTATTACGAATTATTTAAAAATGAATTTATGGAAGAAAAAGAAATCCTAGTTTAAAAAAGTTAAAAGACAACATTTTATCTAGTATAGGTTGAGGTGATAAAAATGTTGTCTTTTTTAATGGTTTTTACAAATGTTGCGATTACATGGTTTAATATTACCGTTGATATTCCCTTAGGGGAATCTTTAAATAATTATAAAGAAAATCCTTATGCAACTCTAATGATTGATAATAAAATAATTAATGATCCCTTAATGTATTATGAATATGAAGTAAATCATACAACATTTAGTGTCATAAATACCAATTATGTTGGTAAATATCATGTAGATTACCGAGTTCATTTTCCAACATATGGATTTAGTTCTGACCAAAAAATTACTTTTAATGTTTATGATGATATTAAACCTACAATTATTGCTGATGATTCATTAACTTTTGAAGTTAATACTAAACTCCCGAACTTTAAAGATTTAATTGATTATTACGATAATTATGATGAAACTAACGATTTAACTTTAAAAATAGATTCATCAAAAGTAAATGAAAAAGTAATAGGTACTTATAATGTATTTTATGAAGTAACTGATCTATCAAACAATAAAGAGACTTTTATTCAATCAATAAATATCGTTGATACAACGCCTCCAGTTGTAACTTTGAAATCAGAAATAGTTATTAAAGTCGGTGAAACGATAGATTTAGATAAATTCTTTAAGTTTGAAGATAATTACGATAAAGTTTTAACTAAAATATTTTTAGATGATGAAATAAACTATTATAAATCCGGAGACTATTTAGCGTTATTAAGAGTAATTGATCAATCTAATAATGAAACTAGCATCAAAGTAAATGTCAAAGTTACAGATACTGAGGCTCCAATAATAAAACTTAAAACTAATACTATAACGATTAATTATAAAGATGAGCTTTCTTTAGAATATTTAACTAGTTTAATTCAAAGTGTTACAGATAATGTTGATGATTTAAGTTACCAAGATGTTGATATATATAATTATGTTGATACAAATTTTTTAGGTGATTATGAAGTAATATATGAAGCTAGGGATAGTAGTAATTTAATTGGAAGAACAGTTTTAACAGTTAAAGTTTTAGATTTAATTCCACCAGAGGTTATTTTATTAGAAGATATTGAAGTTTTAGTCTTTGATTTGGAGCCATATATTTTAGATTACTTATTAATAAAAGACAATTATTCTAAATTAGATAAATTAAATATTTCAATTACAGGAAAAGTAGATATGAATAAAATTGGAGAATACAGATTAACAGTTTCAGTTAAAGATGAAGCTAAAAATGATACAACCATACCTTTAATTGTTAAAGTAATTGATAATATCGCCCCAACAATAAGTTTAAATGATCAAATTATAATTACTAATTTTATGAAACCAAATTATTTAAATTTTTTAACAATTACAGATAATTATGATAAAGATTTAAACGTTGAAATAATTGATGATAATATAAATTATAATCAACTAGGTAATTATTTTATTGACGTTATCGTAACTGATAGTTCTAATAATCAATCATTTTTAGAAATAGAGGTTAATATAATTGATCTTACAATTCCTGAGATAATTTTAAAAACAAATTTAGTTAGTGTTGAATATGGAAATGAGCGATTAGATTTATATTCATTTATTAATGGAGTTTATGATGAATATGATGAAGACTTAACAATTTATGACTGTCTCATAAGTGAAAACATTAATTATAATCTGACTGGAAACTATGAAGTATATTATTATTTAGAAGATAATTCAGGTAATTATACTAGTGAATTATTATATGTTAAGGTATCAGATAATCAAGTACCAATCATAGAGGCAATAAATGCTAAAATAAATCAAAATGGTTATTTTAATTATTTTGATTATGTCAATGCGTATGATGATTATGATGGCGATATTAGTCATTTAGTTAAAATTAACCCATCATTTATACCAACAACCAATCCCGGTATTTATGAAATAACTTATTATGTTTATGATAGTTCAGGAAACTATAGTGAAACAAAAGCCCTTCTTACAATTAAAGATAGTCAAGAATTAAAAAATTACTTTTTATATTTTGGAGGTTTTATTATTTTGGGGATTGGTGGATTTATTTTTTATAAATATAAAAAGA
>JBBACV010000128.1:0-4268 GCA_041656835.1 Acholeplasmataceae bacterium
GCAGAGTCGGGGTACGCGAACGCAGCGGTGTATACGGAATAGTCATTAAAAAGTGTCTCCTGCAATGCTGCTATCGCCGTCTTATGTAGGCCTGTGATCGTGTTGAGCGAGTCCAGATCCACCTGGCCCACTTCTATAGGCTCCATAGAGCTGATTGGAGTTCTGGGCTTCATCCCTGTGGTGGACGACGCATTGTCGAATGCCCCGGCGGTGGCTGCAACCTGTCCGGCACGCATGGATCCGCTTATGCCGACGCTGCCCTGGATCATCATATTACCCTGCAACTCAAACTGTGTTGACGCCGGCGTGTTACCGGTTATGTCCTGTATGCCGTTTGATCCGGTGAGGAACTCTTCCGGTGCTGCAGATGCCGGTGCCACCCGTATATTTCCAGAGAACTGTGTATTTGCCGAGGCCATGAATGCACTGCCGCCCGACAATGCCAGCACAGCACACGCTCCCTGCGTCACAGATGACAATACCAGACTGCTGCCAGATACGCGAACGGCACTTCCGGTTATGTTGAGATTTCCAGCCGCACTGTCCACCACTATGGTTCCAGCAGCTTCTTTGCTTGCACCGCTTTTAGAGTCCGATGTGCCTTTGTTAAGTCCCAGATACATGTCGGATCCCGTAACGGCCACGTCAGATGCTGATTTTATATGCAGGCCTTTTACAGCCGCATCGGAATCCAGTGCGCCAAGACTGCGGCTTTCCAGCAGTACCTTTCCTGTGCCACCATTGGCGCCAAGTAGTTCCAGGTCTGTTTCCGACTTAATCTTTACAAATCCATTCGAGCTGTGCAGCGTTGCACTGTCGCCGCCAAGCACCACGGCATTGCCTGGCACCATAGCAAGCATATCCCTGCCGGGGCGAATGAATGTGTCCAACGCAGAGCTTATATAGATGTTACCCCTGGACATACGTATCTCACTGCCATACCCGTCAGATAAAACAACAGAGCCGTCGGGCAGCTGGGAGAAGAACGATGCAGATGCATAGTATGTCTTGACCCTGCCCGTTGCCGGGTCGGTTAGCACAAAGGAGTCCGGCAGCGGGTATTCCTGCGTGGTTCTAGCCACCTGCTCCAGTTCTGTCGGCAGGATATCGGCTATCCCGGCCTTATTCTGTATGTTGGCCTTTGTTTCTGCCGCCCAGTATTTTGGGCGGGCGACAACACGTGGCGCATCATGCCCTGCAGCATTGTACTCCAGTTCATCTGCTCGTGTTGCGCTGAAGTTTCTGATATAGTCATCCTCTGTAACGCCATTAACGGCCTTCCAATCTGCACCGCCAAAGTCGCCAGGCTGCAGTACTTCCGTAGCTTTTGTTTCGTCTGACTTTTTTATCGGCTTATATATTACTGGCGTTTTGCTCAACTCCACTATGTCGGCAGAGACTATTCTGCGTTCGCCATTGTAGCCCTTGCTGTCCTGCGATACGGCAATCGATGCCGCTACAGGATCTGTGTTGGCGCCAGTAATGCAGGGCACACTGACTGTTTCTGTATCGCCCAGTGTAATCAACCCCTCATAGCGCTCAAAGCGGAACAGGGGCTGCTGGGTGGTCTCCTGTGGAGTAAATAAACCAACTGTCAGATCATACTTGAACGGCGAACTGCCTACGCAGCCAAGCGCCTCCGATATATCCAAACCTCGATGGTCTTCTATACTTACAGCTCCCAGGTCCGCACGGTTGTGATATTCTGTGATAAGACTCTCAATAGAGTAATCGGCGGCGATGTGTTTAAGTTTATGCCCCTGGGCATCGTAAAGTGTTCTGGCAAACTCAGAGGCTCCGAACGCAGCAAGGTATTTGCCCAACATTGAGAACACGCCGGTCTGGCCAAACAAAGCATAGTCGCCCGCATTCAATTCACATGGTCGGCCGTACCCTCTATCCAGGTGCATCGGAAGTGTGTCGGCGTACTTGGCCGCCGCAGCGGTATCGAATATCGATGTATACCAGTTGGGCCGTATGCCGCGAAATAGAAAGGGCGTGAGATAGTTCTCGAAGTCTTTATACTGCGTACCGGTGGCCAGTGTTGCCACAATGTAGTCCGTAGAATCATCCGCACCTGTTTTAAAGTCGTGTCCGCCGATGGTTGCCACCATTACCACTGTGCCGGGCGGTAGGCAGATACACTCTGCAGTACCAAAACCATTGGACGGCCCGGTCATGGTTGACGCATATCGTGCTATTGGAAAAGCGGCAGCGTTCCCTACCGGCTTTACGATAAAGCCGTTGCGATAGTAATCAGCTCCTACCACAACGGCTTTATATAATTCGTAAGGTACCGGTCCCTGTGGAATATTCCTGGGGGACTTGAAACCCATAATATTTATCCTATTGCAAGACCTGTGAACAGGAGGTTATATCCGGATGATACCGGGACTACGCTCTGCCCACCCTGAACACCAAGGCTGAGCCCCTGAAGGATACAGCCAGTGAGTGTAAACACATTGGCTGCCGAGAACTCCTGGGTATCCTCGCCGTTCAGACAGGACACAGAGCCCGCTGCACGTATGGACACTACATTGGCATCGGTGCCCAATGCGCAAGGGTTATCAAACGCCTCTATAAATGTCTTTATAGAATCGCCTGGCCCTATGGTGCCCTGAATAGCCAGCGTACCTGTGCCTGGGCTGACTATCCATATCGACTTATTCTGGTTGATGGGGTAGATCTGGCTGACACTTCTTACGAAGCTCATCTGCGCGCTTTGAAGCACCAGACTATTTTCCAGATCCACTCCGGCAAAGGACATGACTGCCCCAGTGAACTGCCACACGCCCCCGTTCTTAAAATCCGTTTTAAAGACATCATATCCCATGATTCATGCTCCTTATATTGCTCTCTCGGTTACACGTGCATATGTGAACGGGTCCGGAAGACCGTATTCGAGATCAGTCAGCAGCGTTGTTTTCGCTGTCGGATCTTTGTATATGCGCTCTACACTATAGGACGTAAGTTGCGGCCCGATGTTTGCAGCATAATCACGGTTGGATATCTCATAGAGCTTGCCCGTTATCTTCGTGGCCAACAGGTTTATCAGCGAGTTGGTGATATTGCTGTTACCGTGATACGGTTTGAGGATATCACGTACGTCCTTGGATATTGAATCCAGATTGGTTGTGTACGACTGCTCCATATAGTCTATGACCGACATATCCGAAGTGAGCTGATGCCTCGTAACCACGGTGTCATCCTCGCGCTTGCTGATAATCCATATACCCCTTGTGGCAATGGTATCGAGCTCATCATCGCTGAAGTTATGCGTATTGGTAACCCCAAGTGATGTAAAGGCCAGGTTTGTGAGTGGCCGGTGAGGCGGCTGTGCACAGCGCATTCCAGCTGCGGCTGCCGCTGCGTATGACGACGATAGGCTGGTTTCGCCCAGCATTTCAGCGCCATCCACGAACACCGGAGAGGCTCTGCGTGTGGTAACTGCCACTTGGGCGGCAATCGCCGTTGCAAGCTCTGAGTTGGTACGTGTGCGCCACAACTCTGTTTTTACAGCCACAACAACCTGCGGCGACACCGAGGTTGTGAGCGTAAGCTGTGTTTCAGAGTCAACCGATTCAACTATGTAGCTGTCGTATACCTCTGCGCCAGTGGCGTCCTGTCTGTAGTTTATTCTCATGGTATCGCCAGCCACTATGCCGGCGGTTATGAAGTCGCCGTCTGTGGTTGTAACAACTGCCCCGCTTGTTGTCGAGGTGAAGGCCACTACCTGGAAAGCATCTGCCACATCATTGCCGAAGAAAACAACCTTCCACTTCATCTTTGCCGGTGCTGAGGAGGCCAGTGCCGCCGCAACGGTAAGCGATACTATTGCCGCATCCTGGCTGTAGGGCACCATGCTATAGATATAGTCGTTGGTGGATATGGCGTTAACAGCTGCGGTATATCCTGCAAGATCGTTTGAGGCCACACCTATGTAGTAGCAACCTGTTCCACCGCATTCCGTCAAGGCCGAGTAGACCATGAGCGCCAGAGGATTCTGACTCGATACAGTGCCTAGTGCTGCCGCCACATCTTCAGGGTCTGTTATAAGCCCTGCTGTAGCTATATTGTCCTTTATGAGTTCTCTGTATGTTACCGACAGATCGCCGCCCAGTAGGTCAAATGCCTGTCCAGCAGTTCCCAGATAGCTGCCTATAATCTGCGCTGCGGCAGCGATGATACCGCCATCTTCATCTATGGTGTAGTCATTGGGCTCCAGCTCTATGTCGTCAACCAGGCAGAGGTTGTATGTGAATACATCC
>JBBACV010000129.1:0-4239 GCA_041656835.1 Acholeplasmataceae bacterium
GCCCATTCATTGCACACTGCATTTCCTGTCCAACTGGAGCATTGTTGCTGTCTCCGGCTATAACTGTTATAAATGGCGCTCTGTTGGCGGTCCACGCATTGTCGGGAAAGGCCGTGTCTATGTGTATGCTCTTAAGTCTTTCGATGGCTGGAGTGTTGCCGGTGCGCCAGGACAGTTTTATCTGTGGGTTGGCTATATTGTCGTTACCGTACGCAAACTGCTGTATAAGTATGTCCTTTATACTTGCAGCCACCCTTGTAGGTGATACGAAGCCCATGCCCAGTACCGGCACCCCTGTTTCGTCTATTTCTATAAAATTGCTCATGTCCAGTCAACTCCTTCACTGTCTGACTCCGATGGCTCCACCAGAGCATCGGCTTCGGCCGAGTGGATAACGTCTGTTCTTGGCAGTACGGAAAGGCGCAGGTTATACTTAACAGGATAGTTTCGCAACATCTGAGCCTGCGATACGTCCTCTATCAACCATCTGTTATTCGTACGCTCCTCTACCCATACGTCTCTTGGTTGTATAAAAGGATACGCCACACAGCCGCCTTCCATCATCTTAACGGTGTTGTACATCTCAGCAGTATCTGATGTCTTCATGGCTATAGGGCTGTTTATGATATTAAGCGCAATGCCTGGATAGTACCCCTGCTGAAAACCAGTGCCCAGACATTCTGGGCATAAAGAGTCCACAGGCCTTCCGGTGTCGTGGTCTATGCAGAGGCTACAGGGTGTGCCCCACGTTTTACGTTTTAGCAGCCTGCCGTGTAAGCCATTCCTGCATGCCTGTAACTTTATAAGCCGAACCATGTTTCTTGCGGCCATGTTATCCGGCCAATCTAAAGGGCTCCCAGCTTGAACAGCCTCGGATGTATATGTTACAGAATCATGTACGAAACTTACCCGGTAGAACAAATCGAGGTGTTTGTTGAATATGAGTTTAGTTATATCCGAGTAGAAGCAGGCGCCTGTTACCGTGCCTGTAGTTGTCCAGCTGCTGCCGGCGTATGCCCAGGCGACGGTGAAAGGAGTGTCTTCAGAGACATTTCTGGAGCCGTCCAGTGACCATGTTATTATACGGCGGTCATCGACATCAACCCAGACTGTAACATCTTTAAACATTAGAACGATGCCCCCTGAAAGTAGTCTATGCCCGTGCTGCCCATGCATTCCGAGCAGGTTATAGTCACCTTAAGCTGCTTGGCCCAGGTCTGCCACTCCAGCTTTGCACTCTGTAGTAGTGCCATATAAGGCTGCATCTTTGCCATATCGTCGTATGCCACGCCCCCGGCATTGTACGGCATTTCGTTACGGGCAAATCTGAAGATAGAGGCCTCCAGCAGTTTGCAGCATGTGCCTCTGAGGAAACCTTCCTTGGATGGCAGCCCCTGCGGATCGTAAAGTGTGTTGATAGGTGGCTGCATCTCGTTGAACTCTTGTACCGTTCGGTGAAGTGCAGTAGCTATTTCGTGGTCTGAGAACTCCATATCGCCCAGTAGAACGTTGGCGCCGGCGGAGAAATCGCGCATAGCCTGCCTTATGTCACCGGTTCTTGGTCCAACACCATTAAGTGGTGCCGTATCCGTGAATCCCGGCTCAACCTCGAACCAACAACGGTATGTCCCAATGACTCTACCGGCAGTGTTCTTCAGCACGCAGGCTGCAAGCCATATTCCTGGATAAACATCCTCTGTGCCATCAAACGTCATGCTGAGCGTGCCGTCTTCGGCATCCAATATAGTAAGTGTTTTTGAAAGCGCGATTATTCTTGAATTGTCGGAGGCCTTCACAGCGAATATTGCCGAGTGGGCTGCTGTCAGGTCTGTCGGAGTCGTGCCCTGTATGTCGGAATACAGCCGGATTATAAAAGTGGCCACAGATTCTGTGGTCATGCGTATAAAGGGAATCCCGTAATCGGTGTTGCTTGTCCCTGACGCTGCTGAGGATGCTGCACCCGCAGAACCCTGCCCACCGGCCACTCCTCCAGCACCCTCGTATAATTGCACTTCGCATGTTGCCATCGTAAACCCCTTCCAAGCTCAAATTTTCCGCCTGGGCGGAATTTTCTATTTAGGTAAACCAACTCACAGCATTGCGGATATAATGACAAATGTACCTGTTACCAGCATGGCCATCAACCACACAAACTGTTCACTCGATATTTTGGTTGAACGGTCTATCCCCCCTGCTACGTCAGGCACAGTGTGGTACTGTATGCCATGTCTTGTCTCATTCGGCATGATTTGTCTTCCTTATTTTATAAGTTTTTCCAGCCGTTTTAACAGGAAGTTGCTTAGAAACTTAAGTACTTCCTTAGAAGAGTAACCTGCGCAACCCGCTATGGTCGCTCTATAACCAAAAGGTACCTCGCATTCAACCAGAATACAAAACAGCATCAATCCTGCAAACATGGCTGTAACCACCTCGCCCATTGTACTCTTCAAGCTTCTGATGCGATTCTTTGGCACATCCTGCGACAGACTTCTTACGAATCCTCCAGAGGCTGACATGAACAGTGTTACCCCTATGGATACTGCCGTATCCCATGTTATCTGAGGCCCCATGCCACCGCTCCTATGGTTATTTCTTTTGAATCAAATATATTATATAGGAGCTCGGTATGCTAATCAGCCTACCAGCAACCGTCTGTTCGCTTGCACCGCCTCGCTGTTGTGTTTTGCCCACACAAAGCCTCCACCAGCTTTTACAGCCGACCATATGACATTACGTGAGAACCAGGAATCGCCATTAGCTTTTAGGGCCTCCAGCAAGCGCCAATCGCACTCTGCTCTGTTGTTTGATGCCGTTGTGCACTTCTTATATGCTTCAGACCACTCGAAGAACTCCGTACCATACAGCCAATCGTGGCCAAGAAAGTGCTGATCTCTGAAGGTGCCTATGGGTGGATATATGTTCTGCACCATTCCTGGTACGCTGCCGAAGTCCGTGGTGAATCCTGCTGGAATCCATATCTTTGTACCTGGGTATTCGGCGTCGCAAGGATCCCATATGAAATCCTCAAGCAGTGTATATTCGCCATTCATCAGATTCTCTATCTTAACACCGGTTATGTCTCGTGTACTGAATACTGTCTTTGAGCCCATGAATCCCTGTATATGCCTGAAGTCTGAAGACACTATACCTGGAAACGCCAGTCCGGTAGCCCGTGATATATCCTGCAAAGCCGGACGTTCCACGCTGGGTACATCATCGTTGTACATTGTCCAACAGTCAAATTTGTGTTCTAAAGGTGCTACAACAATCTTAAAAAATGCATCCGGTATGGCAACACCGGAGTTAAGAAAACTAACGGTCTTTGCAAATATGGGACCTGATATGACTACAAGCTGCATGCCCTTTATTGCCGAGTTGAATATATCGCGTTCAAGAGTGCGCCATGGGCCTCTGTTCAGTTCCTTGGTCTGAGGACAGGCATTGCTGGTAAAAAAGGTATCTGACAGCGCCTGTCTATCGAACTGCATGGCCTCCGCAGGGATCATGTGCCCTGTGTCGTAGCCGCATAGATCGTACACATTCTGTGGCGGGGATTCAGGCACTTTAGGATCTGCACAGAAGGAGCCGCAGGATCTGTCCACAACTATCGGCTTACCGTCCCTATGGAATTTCTTTCTGGTTCTACCCGGTGTTATCTGGTATGCTGTCCATAATGGTACTTTATATTCTGTGGAGAATCCAAGATCGTAGAACGGCCGGCTTACTCTACGTATTGGCGCTCCGATTGTCTTGTAATCCGATCTTGGTGTAAACAGTTGCCTTTCCAGTGTGTCTCCGTATGGTTTCATGTGAGCATCCTCCCATCCGCGTTGTCGGCTGCACCACAATACTCGGGACTTTGGGCATACCCGTTCCTGGATAGCAGCGCTTTAGATTTGTCAATGACACTTCCATAAGTGGCTTTAGCATCCCATGCTTTCAACCCATAATATGTAAAAGCACCACAATAACGTCCTCCTATATTGGCATCTGCACTGGTCTGATCGGATCGACATGCTGCCAGTTGCAGGCAGTTGGTGGCATACTCCGGATCGACAACCGTGTCCGCTATGTTTGCGATCATCTGCCCTATAGCAGATACGAGTACAGGTGATCTGTCCTCAGGTATGAACTTAAGTTTCTCGTCCTTGAATGTTATTGCCCGGATACTGTCAGCCGCGTGGCAGCAGTCTGCCCAGTCAATCCAGCGGCCCTTTACGGCCTTGAGTATATCCCTTG
>JBBACV010000130.1:0-4143 GCA_041656835.1 Acholeplasmataceae bacterium
GGGATAGCCGATATCCTGCCGACAGAACTGGAGCAGGTGGCTAGAACCACACAAGAATACCCACTGCCGGACTCCTTCGTGCTAACTGATCCGGCAACCGGCAGGGCCAAGACATACTACGCATCAGCATCATTCTTCTCACAGCTGCCAGATGGCTCGGTTGTCCTCTCTGACGGGTACGGCAGCGAGATAAGAATGTCCAGGGGAAATATCTATATAAGTTCTGCGCTGGACACATTCGTTCGCCCCGGCAGGGATATGCTTGCTATGGTGCCAGGCAATGCTGTGGTGCTTGGCGGTGACAGTGCAACGCTGCACAGCTCCAACGGTTTTGTAAAAATTAAGTCAGAAACAGACTTGGAACTACTTGGCGCCAATGGTGGCACAGGTAGGGTACTGCTGGAAAGCCGCAGCCTTGGCGCACTGGATTCTGATGAAGCCATAAAGGGCCTGCATATAAAATCAGCATCTGACGTGGCGCTAACCGGCTCTGATATGTATCTTGGACTCAACAAAGGAACATCGGACTCTAAGAGTGGTGCAAGCAAAGAAGCGGCTGGAACCATAGTGGTGGACAGTGCTGCTGGAAATCTTAACATAACCGGAAGTGCTGTTCGCGTGTCCGGCAGCAGCCTTGTGATGTCATCTGTAACCCAGGGAGCGTGTGCTGTACTGGCGTTATCCGGCGGCAGCGCATTCATGGCCTCGGCAAATACACAGTTCTCAGGCAACATAAGGGTGGCACCGGCATCTTCGGCGCCAGAAGAGTTCCTCACAGGATCAAACGGCATCCAGGACATAACCGGCAACACGCCGGCCTCCACGCAGTTTGAGCTGCAGGGCAATATGCTGATACAAGGCAGCGTCGGCATAAGTGGATCCATGCGTGCCGGACAGGTTGCAGCCACTGCAGGGGCATTCGACAATGCGTCGTCCAGCACAGGAATGAAGCCGCGTACACCGATAAGCTCTATGGAGGCCATAGAAGTTGACCAGGTGGATCTGGATGGACTGAACACAATTACAGCCTTGCATAAAACAGCGATAGCCGCACTACAGGAAACACTTTTTAACGATTATTCCGTATACACCGCAGCATTTGCATATCCTGATTCGGCAGTATGGAAGGTGGCGTCGGCATATCTTATGCCCTCAATGCGGTGGCAGAGCATGTGCGGCGGCACACAGACATGGTCGGAACCTGATGTTTTGGACGCTGACGGGGAAGTAACCATGGTCTATCCAGGCGTCAGTGCATGGTCTGATGGCAATATACTTATGAAAGATTATAGTAATAGCAGTCTGGCGACAGGGTATATTACGAATCTAAAATCTTAAAGGAGCAGGAGCATGTCAGAAAATCAGCTTATCGTGGAAGAGCCTCAGGCAGAGGCCAGAGAAAAACAAGAATTTGAATCGTGCCCGCGTTGCGGTTCTAAGACCGAGGTAAAAACACAATTGGCGCAGACGGATGTCAGCGAGTTTGTGGAATGCGTCCTTGCAGGAACCAGCTACTCTAAGACCTACCCGCTGTACGGTGGTGCACTGGTACTCACAGCGTCGGCGATACGTACCACAGACCTGAAACTTTTTGCAAATGTTACGGCCAAGCTTACCGAATTAGAGAAGACGGACAGCCTGGGGGCCATGAACGCCATGGACAAACTCCGTGTTCTGATGCAGGTGAAGCACATGTACAAGCCGGACTCTACCGCTGCGGATAAGATGCACGACATGGTTGAAGAGCATGTGTTGAAGATCCGAGAAGGGCTTGCGAAAGGCACACCTGTGGACGAATTGCTGGACACCATATTCATTGAGACGTACAAGGAGATGCCACTATCTCTGATGTCGGGCACTGTCGTGATGTTCGCAATGCTGTACAACAGGCTGCTCAACAACGGGTTTGATGCAAATTTTTGGAAAAGCGCCGGAATCTGACATGTGTTGAAGCTCACTGTACCGGTGCATTGGATTTTAAAGAAAAGCGTAAACAGCCTGTAAGCATATGGCGTTTGAGGAGCAGGTGGGTGTATGATTATATAGAGCGTAACCGGCTTATGGAGGCGCTTAAATATATTTGTACGAACAAACAGGCGCCAATAGAGCTGCACGAGCAGTTGGCGTCATTGATGATGCCGGGAGACGGTGCGGGCTATAAATCGGACCCGCTGAGCAGGTTCAGTTCCGGTGCGGCAGTTGACTCATTCAACGCCACTGAGCTGGAAGAGATATATAAAGCGTATATAGAAAGAGCTAAAAAGGTATGGACGGGCAAACCTCACAAGAGCAAATAAAGAGTATGCTTTCCCAGATGCTTGGGAGCGCCATGCCTTTTGGCGCCCAGGCAGGCAACTTCCTAGGAGGTCTTGGCATAGGCAGCCTGTCTCCGTACAACAGGCTGGCCTATGGTAATGGGAGCACCGCCGATACCTTCAGATCTGCAGAAGACCGCCTGATGCAAGGGCAGATAAGCGCCGAAATGGCGCGTGCATCCACAGAGGCGCAACGCAAATCCCTGGAGCAGTGGTATACCGGCTGGGGATATAAAGGCGCTGAACTCAAGACCAAGATAGCCGACGCAAGATCAAATCCACTATCCATAGGTAGCCTGGCAGTTGACTTCCTGGATCCTTATGGTATGAGTGGCGCCAAACAGACTTTTGGGCAGTTTGCAACCACCGCACGCCGGGTTATGGGCCCTGGATTTGGCAATGCTCGTATGGCGGGGCAGGCCGCAGGGGACATAATGACAGGCCTTTTGGGCGACCCTGCTGGTATGGGATCATTCAATATGACCCAGTACGGATCGATACTCACAGAATTAGCAGGATCTGGCGCACTGTCGCAACAGCTATCTGGCGGCAAAGTGGATGTCGCGGGCATACGTGATAAGCTGAAGGGCATGAGCCGGGCACTGGAGCCACTTAAATCCGTCTTCGGTGAAGACATTCCTAAGCTGTTGGATATACTGGATAACATAAGCGGCAGCCGTGCGTTTACGTCATTCAAAGGATCTGAACTCAGCCGTATGACCTACAGGCTTCAGGGCGTTATGCAGACAACAGGCATGTCGGCACAGGCGCTGGGCAATGTGTCCAATACATTCGAAACACTTTATGAGCAGCAGGGACTAAATCCACTGGGCAAACATCTGCTGGTTGGCGATTACGCCATGCTGACACAAGGGCCGGCAGGGCTTCGCTCAGATGCATACTCGCAGGCGCAGATACAAAGATATGCTGCACAGGGTATGATTTCTAAAGAATCATCCAGATTCGCCAGCGACTATAAAACAGCCTTCGGTCTATACGCTCTGAATAGAGGCCTGTCCACAGATGAGGAATTGCGTACTGGTGCACAGGCGTTTAAAGAGGCTTACGACACTGCCAGAGGTAAGGGTGCTGGAGCTGTAGATGCACTTAAACGTCTGAGCGGAGCATCCACAGTAGCTGGCATGCGTTCTGTTGGTGCTGGACTCTCTGAAACACTATGGGCTGAACGCAACGTTTCAGCGTGGGAGATAGCCTCCGATGAGCAGATAGACAGTAAGATGCGAATTATACGGGAGCGTATGGCCGGCAATGATGTGGCCACCGAGCTGCTTAACGGTGGTTTTTTGGGTGCAACACCTGATGATCTGGCTTCACTGCAAGGCAGCATGCGCAAAAAGTATGGTGTGGAGAAAACATCAGCGGCCATACAGGCCATACAGGGTGCAGTGTCCTATTTCTATGAGGACTCAAAAAAGTTTAATCTGGATATACAGCAGGCCAATAAAAACAAGCAAAACACAGCACGTATACGGCTACAGGCCGACTTAAACCAGAAGCTGGATGATGCGGCCAATAGCCCGAGTCGTGTGTTTGATATATTTCAGGAGATGGGCAAGGGCTCCCCTGAGATATCCGATCTGCTTAAAACAGCATTTGGTAAGGATGTGGCTGGAATGTTTTTGGCTATGGACCCCAACATACTTAAAGGCATATCAGCAGACGAAGGCATATCCGCCACGGATGTATCAGATACGGCAAGATACCTGCTTACTAATGCGTCAAAACTTGGCCGTGATACTTTGAGTGATGCAGACGCCAACATAATAGATAAACTGGGTGATCGCAACCTGTCAGGCAAGGCAAAGCG
>JBBACV010000131.1:0-4123 GCA_041656835.1 Acholeplasmataceae bacterium
GTTTTTCTAGTTTTATTTCCTTTTTTATCTGTTATAAATTGATCACCACCAGCAATCACTACAACAGTATCTCCTACTTTGATGTTCATTAGTGGCTCCTTTCTATAACACTTCAGGAGCTAGTGAAATAATTCTCATGAAATTTTTCTCTCTTAATTCTCTAGCTACTGGTCCGAAAATACGAGTCCCTCTTGGGGTGCGATCATCTTTTAAGATGACTGCTGCATTTTCATCAAACTTAATATATGATCCATCGGTTCTTTTTAATCCATGTTTAGTTCTAACGATAACTGCTTGAACGATTTCACCTTTTTTAACTGCTCCGTTTGGGGTTGCTTTTTTAACAGTCGCTGTAACAATATCACCGATATTAGCATAACGGCGTCTTGTTCCACCTAATACTTTAATAATAAGTATTTCACGTGCTCCTGAGTTATCAGCAACTAATACTTTACTTTCTTGTTGTACCATTTCTTAATCCTCCTAAACGATTTCTGCCTTACTTACTACTTTAAGTAAGCGGAATCGTTTTAATTTTGAAAATGGACGAGATTCAATAATTGTAACTCTGTCTCCAAATTTTGCTTGATTATTTTCATCATGAGCATGGAATTTTTTAGAACGTTTAACTCTTTTACCATATAATGGATGTCTTTTATATGTTTCGATTAAAACAGTAATTGTTTTATCTCTTTTATCAGATACAACTGTTCCAGTATAAACTTTTTTATTATTTTCTCTTTGCATGTTATATCCCTCTTACTTTCCTTCACGCTCAGTAATGATTGTTTTCATTTGCGCGATGGTCTTTCTAACTGTTTTAACTCTTGCAGTATTTTCTAGTTGTCCAACTGCCTGTTGAAAGCGTAAATTAAATAATTCAGCTTTTAATTCGACAATTTTTTGATTTAATTCTTCTGTTTTAAATTTTCTTATATCAGCTGTTTTCACGCCTCTTCACCTCTTTTAACTATTTTAGTTTTAATCGGTAGTTTGTGGGCAGCAAGTCTTAAAGCTTCTCTTGCTGTAGCATCGTTAACACCAGCTATTTCAAACATAACTTTGTTTTTCTTTACAACAGCAACCCATGAATCTGGGGCACCTTTACCTGAACCCATTCTAACTTCAAGTGGCTTTTTAGTTTTAGAAAGGTGAGGGAATATATTTATCCATACTTTTCCTAAACGTTTCATCTCACGTGTCATCGCGATTCTAGCCGCTTCAATTTGACGGTTAGTAATCCATGCGCCTTCAAGTGCTATTAGTGCATATTCGCCATTTAAAATTTCGTTTCTACCTTTTGCATATCCTTCGTAAGATACACGATGAGGACGACGATATTTTGTTCTTTTAGGCATTAACATAATTTAGTCCTCCTTTTTATTGTCACGTCTTGCAGGACGACGTCTTCTTTGTTGCTGACGTGGTTCATGTGGTCTTCTAGTGTCTAAAATAGATTGTCCTGGTAATACTTCACCATGATATATCCATACTTTTACTCCTAAAATACCATATGTAGTCATCGCTTCAGCAGTTGCATAATCAACATCTGCTCTTAGAGTATGAAGTGGTACTCGTCCTTCCGAATAACCTTCACTTCTTGCGATTTCAGCTCCACCTAATCTACCAGAAACTAAAGTTTTAACACCTAATGCTCCTGCTTTTAAAGCTCTTTGGATAGCGATTTTTTGGACTCTTCTAAATGAGGCTCTTTGTTCTAATTGTTCAGCAATACTTTGAGCAACTAATTCAGCTACTTTTTCTGGCCTTCTTACTTCAATAATATTTAAAACAATTTCTTTTTTAGTTTTAAATTCTAAGTTTGATACTACTTTATTTTTGGTTTCAGCACCTTTACCAAGGGCGACCCCAGGTCTTGATACGTGTAATTTAATAATTATACGATCTTTACCTTTTATTTTGACTCTTTCAATTTCAATTTGGGCAACACCGGCGCGTTTATAAAATTTACGCAAGTATTCACGGATAAGGGCATCTTCTTTAACTAAAGCTGGTACGTCAGCTTTATCAGCATACCATTTAGATTCCCATGTTCTAATTATGCCAAGTCGTAAACCATTTGGATTTGTTTTTTGTCCCATGCTTTAATTACTCTCCCTTTCTGATACCACTACTGTTATATGAGATGTTCTTTTATTGATTATATCTCCACGGCCTTTAGCTCTTGGTAGTAGTCTTTTCATTGTCATTGATTCATTAACATATGCTTCTTTTACAAATAAGTTTTCTTCGTTTAAACTATAATTGTGAGTCGCGTTTGCGATTGCAGATTTTAAAACTTTGGTAATTAGGCCTGCAGCCTTTTTATTTGTAAACATTAAGATAGCTTGTGCTTCTTTAACATCTTTTCCACGGATTAAGTCGATAACAAGGCGAGCTTTTTGTGGAGAGATTCTAATTGTTTTTCCGATTGCTTTTGCTTCCATTTCTCTTCCTACTTCCTTGTTACTCTTTTATCTTCTTTTTTGTGACCACGGAATGTTCTTGTTGGTGCGAACTCACCTAGTTTATGACCGACCATATCTTCAGTAATATAAACTGGTACATGTTCGCGTCCATTATAAACTGCGATCGTATGCCCAATAAATTCAGGGAAAATAGTGGAACGACGGCTCCAAGTTTGAATAACTTTTTTCTCTTTTAAATCTTTTTGAGCTTCAACTTTTTTTAATAATGAATGGTCTGCAAAAGGACCTTTTTTTAGTGAACGTGCCATTATTTTTCCTCCTTAATCATTTCTTCTTCTAACTATTAGTTGGTTAGAAGCTTTCTTTTTATCACGTGTTTTAATTCCACGAGCTTTTTTACCCCATTTAGTCATTGGTTGAGCTCGTCCAATTGGTTGTTTACCTTCACCACCACCATGTGGGTGATCGTTAGGGTTCATAACGGAACCTCTAACTGTTGGTTTAACTCCTAAATGACGACTTCTTCCGGCTTTACCAATTCGAACTAATTCATGTGATTCATTTCCTACTTCACCAATAGTTGCCTTACATGTTCCTAATACTTTTCTAACTTCACCAGATTGTAGTTTAATTAAAACGTATTTATCTTCACGACCAAGTATTTGGGCGGATGATCCAGCTGATCTTGCAAGTTGACCACCTTTATTAGGTTTTAATTCAATATTATGAACGATTGTTCCAACTGGAATTACTGAAATTGGTAAGGCGTTCCCTACTTTTATATCTGCTTTAGGTGATGAGACTATTTTATGACCGACTTTTAACCCTTTTGGTGATAAAATATATCTTTTTTCTCCATCTAAATAATGAATTAAAGCAATATTAGCCGAACGATTTGGATCATATTCGATGGTTGCTACTTTACCAACAACTTCTTCTTTATCGCGTTTAAAATCAATAATACGATAACGACGTTTGGCTCCACCGCCGATATGTCTAACCGTTTGTCTTCCGGTGTTATTACGGCCACCTGTTTTATTAACAGGTGCTAGTAATGGTTTATGGGGAGTTTTAGTTGTTATTTCATCAAATGATAGGACCGACATATTACGGCGACCATTTGATGTTCTTTTATATACTTTTACTGACATCTTATAATTTCCCTCCTAAAGAACTACACTGCAAATGCAGGTATCTTTTGTCCTTCTTTAAGCTCAACAATTGCTTTTTTATATCCAGGTTTAAATCCTGAGTGTTTTCCAACTGTTTTAGCTTTTGGTAGTACGGTGATGGTATTCACCTTTACTACGTCCACTTCAAAAATTAATTGAACAGCTTCTTTAATTTCGATTTTGTTTACATTTTTAGGAACTGCAAATGTATATCGATTATGTTCTTCAACTAATTTCATTGATCTTTCAGTTATGATTGGACTTCTTAGTAAATCATAATGTTTTGATGTTGGTTTTTTAGCCATTATCCTAAAACCTCCTCATAATATTTAACAGCATCTAAGGTTAAGATGACAGTTTTATAATTTAGAAGTTCTAAAACTGATGCTTGAGATACTTCTTTTAATAATGTTCTTGGAACATTATTACTTGCATAAACTAAATTATTATTAATAGCTCTTGTTAAAACAATAGTTTTATTAGAAGCATTTAATTTATTTAAAGTTTCAACAAATAGTTTTG
>JBBACV010000132.1:0-4115 GCA_041656835.1 Acholeplasmataceae bacterium
TTGGTCGAAGATGGAAGAACACGGCGCCGCTTCCGACCATAGGCTCTACGTAGAGCTTGTATCCTTCTTGCCTGATGATCTCGGACAGCAGGGGTGCTGCTTTCTGCTTACTCCCTGCGTATGGGAAGAATCTCATTTCGCCGTTACCTCGTCTATGAGTTGTTGTACGTGGGCGACGTGTGCCCACTTGCCGGAACCGATGTGCCAGGCCCCACACTTGCAACACTTGTAGGCTCGCATGTTGTACTTGAGCCTTCTGCCTATGGCGATGGCTGCGGCGATCGCCTGTGTCTCGTTGTCATAGCATCTCTTGCCGCACTTCCCCGACCTTCGCCTCTTTGCCATTTGTCATCTCCTTATCGTGTATGTTCTCCCCTCCAGCAATTCTACGTCCACCAACGCAAGGCCAGTCAGTCTCTCGAAGATGGACAACAGCCAATCGCCGAACTTTGTACCAAACAACAGACGCTTAATCATCTTCTGCCCCGGTTAGCGTGTCGATGAGTTCAAAGACTTTCTCCGCCACGTCACTCTTATCAGCAAGGGTGAGCCACTGGGCAATCGCGTCGCGGGGTGACATTGCCGCTGCTGACTCCGAATCGAGCCGCACCCGCTTGTCGTTCTTGGGTGGCTCAGACACAATCTCGTACCACGCGCACTCGGGGATGTCCTCGGGATCGGGATCGCCGTGCGCTTTCTTGATTTGCAGGAAGGTATTCTGAATCGGCAGACTGACCGGCAGATCCTCAGCCCGAAGCTGCACGAACGCGGGATGGTACAAGGGAACCTGCGTCACCTTGCCGTCTTCCCACATCAGTACAAATTTGGACTGTCCCGCCTCACTGAAAGAGACGGGGCAGATGGAGCCGGTATAGTAGGCGTTGGGCGCACCGGGGATTTGTTGGGGCTTGTGGATGTGACCGAGCACGGCCAGGTCGTAGCCCACGAACCAATCGGGGGGCCAGGCCACGTCCTGTCCGAGCAGGGTATCTACGCCCTCCGCAAACTCCGCGCCAAGGCTCGTTGCGTGGGCGAGCATGATTTTGGTTGAGCCAGCCGTCGTCGGCCTCAGCAGTTGCAGCAGGGCCGAGATGGCATCGCGGTTGTTCCCGCTTCCGCCCTGCTGCGTGACAGACTTTTGCGGCAGCCAGGGAACACAAGCAATCTCGACATTCCAATTGCCGTGAACGTAGACCATCGGCTTGTCTATGACGTACACCTTGCCGTAGTGCCTGTACACGTCGATGGTTGTTGAGCCGCCGCCGGCAATGTCGTGGTTGCCTGGGATCATAACGATGGTATCGGTAGTCCTGCTTAGAGAGTGCAGGAACTTGCCGAAGTCAGCTACATCCCCTGCTGATGGAACGCGGTGCCGGAAAGCATCGCCGGCAAAGAGAATGATGTCGGGAAACTCACTCGTCGCAATGTCAACGATCTCCGACATGGCGTACATGATGTGCTCGCGGATTGGGAAGCGGTACGTTCCCAGGTGAACGTCGCCGAAGGCCATGATTTTCATTCTTTTACCTCGCACACATCATAGAGCATACGATCCATTGCAGACCGTACATCAAACAGCGGTAACTCCAGATAGCCAGCGAGAAGGTCTGCAAATGCAGTTGCTGTTTCGGAGTAGGTATGCCTGAACATGAAGTCCATGATCTCGATGGCAGAAACGTATGCCTGCGTTTTCCCATCCAGCATTGCCGCGTCGAGTTCATCAAAGCTCCTGATCTCAAGTTCATCGGGACACTGTACGTGCAGGGTCATTTTTTGCCTCCTTCGTCGTGATTCATGCCAGCTACCCATTCCTCATCTTCCAAGAAGCTGCTGTCCCGAAGCCTCTCATCGGCTTCTTCCATAAGCTCATCCAGAACAGAGCACATGGCTATCGTGTCAATTGATAGCTTGTCGGCAATTCGCTCCGCAATGATGTCTGGAACGTTGCCCGGTACGCTGCTGAACAGAAGACACAGAATCTCGTCTGCTGAAGTTTCATCGTTGTAAAGTTCGTTATAGTCTGCGATTTCTACCTTCCGATAGCCCAGCAGGTGTAGCTTGTGTGTTTTCATTTGCTCCTCCTATTATACACTAACCTTGTCGAGTGCGCCATGCAGCTTGTCGAGAATGATAGGGACATCCGCCGTCTCTACCTGGCGCATACGGTCGTTAAGTCGATCAAGAAAACAGTAGTACGACCCCAGGAATTGCTGGGGCATCACTTCGTGTGTGTGCTTAAGATCCACAATCGCTTCGTGAAGCCAATTTTCTGGCCTTGCTGCTGACATTTATTCCTCCCGCTTATTATTCGCACGCTACCGTGCTTTTCTGAATCGTTCAACGATTTCCCTGGCGCGGCCTGGCAGGACTTCCATGCCAAGCCATTCCAGGTACTCGACGACCAGGCTGATGCCGTAGTGCGAGATCAGGTAAGCAGCGCATACCGCATCGATGGCTGCTGTGTTCTCGTGGCACTTGTGGTGCAGGACCACGCAGTTAACCTCGGCGAAGATGCGCGGGTCACTAGGCAAATCGCCACGCTTGACAATCGCCTCGTGGATCTCGCTGTCGCCGTACATCCCACGTCTACAAACGACGCATAGCTCCACATCGCTTACCCTTTGCCTATCGCACAAGATGCGTCGTAGGTGGTCGCGCTCTTCTTCGGGCATAATGCCAGCAGGGGTAGATGGGTGCAGCCCATGTGCCACGAGCCACTGGTCCCTGATTACCTCCGGCGAACTGGGGTCAAAGTATAGACCGCAGTTCAGGCAGTCGTATGTGCCATCCTCTGCATCTTCCACGTCCTCGCAACCACAGTCGGGGCAGATCATTGCCTCATCCTTTCTGGCGCCGTGAGCATTGCCTCGCACGCGCCTATAAGATTGTCGGGATCGTCCACAAGCACCCCTGCCGCCAGCAGGATGGCAAACGCGGTGTACCTGTCCATGTTGGGCATCTTGCCGTGCAAGTATGATAGGTAGAATCGATCTGCTTCCCGTAGGTCGTAGATGCTTGCAATGACAGAGCCGTTAAATCTTCCGCTGCCCATATGAACCGCAATTAGCACTCCAGTTGGAAACAGGTTAATGTCCGGTAGCCATACGATGGTGAACTCGTAGCGCGTAGCATCGCCCGGCTGCAACACGTAGCTAATTGCAGTAGATTCTTTTGCGTACTGGTTTCCGATTACTTTTTCAGCCATGCCCGAATCTCCTTCAGTCGCTTCAGGTCGCGCTCGGCGCGTTCCTTCTGAATCAGCAGGGAGCGATGCATCCCTGCCAGAACCCACCTGTGTACCGAATCGAGGCGATCCCCCGCCATCTTTGGCAGGTTGGCAAAGCGCGTTGGCGGCAGATAGCTAAGGCGCATGTACGCTTCGCAAATCTGCCACGACAGGTCCATGCCGCCGCCCGTGAGGGCCAGATATTCCTCGTCGTCGATAGTGACCGGAATGAGCGGCAGATCGACAAGGGCCAGGGCTGCTTCCTGCATACCGTCTGCCCTATAGAACTTGATGGGGTAAGCGTAGTTCATCATCGGCCCCTCGAACTCCAGTTCCCTGCCACAGTTATCGCACTCAATGCTTCCGCCATCACTGACCATGATGTGACCACATCCCCAACAGCGATCCGCTTCTGCGTAGTTCCAGTCGATTCCCCAATTATGGTCATACCACGAATAGTAGATGGGCTCTGCGTTGATGAACTCAGCCCATAGTTCGCTAACCGGCGTCTTTGTGTTAAATGCCATCTGTACCCCCCTTGCTGTTCAGGACATCTTCAACGGGAAGCCCATACCGTGCAAAATACTTGCCCAACTCGACCAGGGCCAGCAGGGAGTATGCCATCGCGAGTTCGGCTACGACCTGCGCCTTGTGTGCGTCGGGCACCGCTTCAGCGATTTCAAGCAACTGCCCCGCTCTTTTTGAATGGTCATTCACTTTTTGCATTTTACCCTCCCGATTGAGAGGCGCCCCAACATTGCTGCTGGGGCGCCGTTTCCACTACCCAATAAGATTCCACAGGAGCATGGCAATATCAGCAGCGGCGTGGCAGGTTCGCAGATCGCGCACGGCATCTTCTACGCTCCCTGCTTTATTGACAAGATCCGCA
>JBBACV010000133.1:0-4114 GCA_041656835.1 Acholeplasmataceae bacterium
GCATTAAAGCTTCTGGAACATGATTTTCAACATCAAGTTGAATATCACCAGTTCCAGGCGGTAAGTCTATTATAATAAAATCTAAGTCATCTTGCCATAAAACTGAATCAAAAAAATGTTCTAATAGTTTTCCAAGCATTGGACCACGCCACATTAAGGGTTGATTTTCTGGCATAAAAAACTCTGGTGAGATTACTTCTATTCCTTCATATATTGCCGGAATAACTAAATCGTCTTTACTAGTTTTTAAAGGTTTTATCGGTAGTTTAAAAATACTTGGTAAAGAAGAACCATATATATCAGCATCAATAATTCCGACCTTTTGATTTAATCTACTTAAAGCTACCGCTAAATTTGCAGCAACAGTTGATTTACCAACGCCACCTTTACCTGATATAATTCCTAAATAAATTGGCTCTTTTTCTAAGCCCTTATATTTTGATTGTAAAAACTCTATTCTTAAACCTAAAAAACCATGAGTTATTTTAACTAATCTGGCAATCTCAAGTTTTACTTTTTCTTCATCACGTCTTAAGTTTTTTAAGGCAATCTTTAAATCAATAACATCGCCATCTAGTTTAAAATCTAAAATACTCTTTCCTTCTTTAAAAGTTAGTTTTAAAGAAGGATCAATAAAGTTTTCTAAATCTTTTTTTAACTTTTCTAAATCTCTCATGTAATATCCTTTTGGTTGTTATTATTTTTTTTAATCCCTTTTGAACTCTTAACAATATTTTTTATTCTTTTAAATAAAGAAGATGTATCATATGATAAAATACTTACTTTATAAAGTGGTGAAATTATATAAATAATTAAAAGAATAAAACCTGTTGTAATAAATAAAGATATTAAAACTTCGATGGTTGATAAGGATCCAGCCGCATATGTAACCGGTAAAACAAGAGGTGCAAAAAATGGAATATATGAAAAGATGACTAAAACAACATTACTTTGACTAGCCCCTGCAAAAATAGAGACAAAGTATCCAACCATTAAAATCATCATTACCGGCGCTTGAATTTGTTGATAGTCTTCTTGATTTATGGCAAGTGATGCGAAAAATGCACCTATTACACAATATAATACCGAACCTAAAACGGTTGAGACTAAAAGAATAATTAAAATCGGAATAATTTTTAAATCAACCATCGCCATGATATCACCCCATGAACCACCGGTTTTAGGTGAGGCGGTTGAAATTAATTCATTAATCATTGTTCCAATAACTCCAAATAATACATATGTTAATAACTGGATTACGACAAATAAATTAATTGAAGTGAGTTTCGCCAAAAAGTGAGTTTTTGGCGGAACTGAGGCGATAATTATTTCAATCGCTTTAGTACTTTTTTCTTCGATAATATCAGCACCAATCGCTTGAATACTAAAAGTAATTAAAATAAAAAGAGGTACGATTAAAAGGGGTGCTAATATTTCAATAATATTAAAAGGTGGTACTTCATCTAGATTTGGATCGATGACTAAGTCAACCATTAAATCACCGATTAAATCATTACTAACTCCAGGGTTATCAATTAAATATTTAAGTCTTTGAAGTTCTTTCGCATTTTCTAATAATACACTTAATAATGTTTCATCAATTTTTTTATTAAATATTTTAAGATGAAACATTTGATTATTAGGATCGTTTAAATCTTTTTCTTCATCAATTACTTTTAAAGTTAAATAAATTAAACCATCTTCTTCTCTTTCTAAATCATAATAAGATTGATCAAAAGGGATATTTTCATCATTATTAGTTAAATAAGTAATTTCTAGTTCAGGGTTATATCCGATATTTACTAAATAGTTTTTAACTCCTTCTAAATAATACTCTGAAATATCTAAACTATTTAAATGATAATTTGTTTCATCAATTATAATGATTTCATTTTTAATTTTATAACCTTCATCTTCATCACCAAATAAAGAAATTATAGAAGGAAGAACAGAGATTATAATAATTATTAATCCAACAACAATTGAAGAAATTAAAAATGCTTTACTTTTAACTCTTTTTTTAAGTCCATGACTAACTAAATATTTAAACTTCTTCATACTTCTTACCTACTTTGTCAATAAATATTTCAGAAAGTGAAGCTTCTTCTAAATCATATTTTTTAATATTACTAAGCGTTTTAACATAATCAAAAACTAAATCATTAACACCTTCATCTTCTATTTTTACTATCCATTCATTAGCATTAATTAAAACATCATAAACTCCTTTAATTTTAAGAAGTGTGTCTTTATTAAGATTATCAGCGATAATCTTAATATTATGTTTTTTATATTCTTTTTTAATGTCTTTAATTAAACCTGATAAAACTGTTTTACCTTTTTCTAAGACAACTAATCTTTCACAAAAAGATTCAACATGATCAATTTGATGAGATGAAAAGATAATGGTCGCACCTTTATCTTGATAATCTCTGATTGCTTTTATAAAGAGTTCAGTATTAATAACATCAAGACCAGCAAATGGCTCATCTAAGACAAGTAAAGTTGGTTCATTAATTAAAGCACTAATAAATTGAATCTTTTGTTGATTTCCCTTTGATAGTTCTTTAATTTTTTTATTTTTATAATCTGTAATATTAAATCTATCTAACCAATAATCAAGTCTTGTTAAAATATCTTCTTTAGAGACATTTTTAAGTTGACCAAAAAATAACATTAAATCTTTCACAGTAAGTTTAGTTAATAAACTACGTTCTTCAATCATATATCCAATTTCATCAACAGTTTTATATGATACAAATTCATCATTATATTTTACATATCCATTAGATGGGTTTAATAATCCCATAATAGTTCTAAAGGTAGTGGTTTTACCGGCTCCATTAGTTCCTAATAAACCAAAGATTTCGCCTTTTTTAACTTCAAAGTTTAAATCTTTGACCGCCGTAAAATCACCATATTTTAAGGTTACATTATTTACTTCTAACATCTTAACCTCCTTTTTCTTTCTTTTTAATCATATCATATTTTTAAATAAATTTTTAAAGAAAATACCAGCATTAAGCTGGTAATTTCTAATTATAATTTTTGATTAACTTCATCTTTAATTAAATTTATAAAATCATTAACAGATAGAGTAACTTGATCTTTATGATTATATTTTCTGTAAGTTAAGTTATTATTTGAAACTTCATTATCCCCTACAACTAATTGATAAGGTATTTTTTTAGTTTGAGATTCTCTGATTTTATAACCTAGCTTTTCATTTCTTAAATCAAGCTCGACTCTAAATCCAAGTTTGGTTAGTTTTTCTTTTAACTCTTCACTATATTTTTGGTGGTGATTAATTGAAACAGGAATGATGATTGCCTGTACGGGTGATAACCAAAGAGGAAAGGCTCCTTTATATTCTTCAATTAAGTAGGCAACAAATCTTTCCATAGTTGAAACCACCCCCCTGTGGATTACCACTGGACGGTGATTGTTTTTACCATCTTCACCAACATAAGTTAAATCAAATTTTTCAGGTAGTAAGAAGTCTAATTGAACTGTTGATAAGGTTTCTTCCATTCCTGATGCGGTCTTAACTTGAATATCTAGTTTAGGTCCATAAAATGCGGCTTCTCCGATGGCTTCTACGTAAGGAAGTTTTAATTCATCCATCACTTCTTTTAATCTACTTTCAGCTTCATTCCACATTGCGTCATTATCAAAATATTTTTCTTTATTATTAGGATCGCGGTAACTTATCCGGTAATAAAAGTCAGTAATTTTAAAATCTTTATATACTTTATGAATTAAATGAACCACTCTCATAAATTCATTCTTTATTTGATCAGGTCTAACAAAAATATGTGCATCATTTAAAGTCATTTCTCTTACTCTTTGAATGCCTGATAAAGCTCCAGATTTTTCATACCGATGCATTTGTCCTAACTCAGCAATTCTAATTGGTAAATCACGATATGAGTGTAAATCTTTTTTATATATAATCATATGATGTGGACAATTCATCGGTCTTAAAACTAACATTTCACCGTCTCCTAAGTCCATTGGCGGATACATGTTTTCATGGTAATGATCCCAGTGTCCTGATTTTTTGTAAAAATCAACATTTGCCATAATTGGCGTATAAACATGCTCATAGCCTAAC
>JBBACV010000134.1:0-4076 GCA_041656835.1 Acholeplasmataceae bacterium
AGCATCACTACCTGCCGAGTTTCAGCAGGGAGCGGTGCAAGGACTTTCTCAAGCTCTGGCAATATGGTATTCATCGACCAACTCCCGTCTGGGATCGAACATATTCCAATCCAGATATTCGCCATCTCCCGGCTGAAACTCGCTGAAAACAGGGCCAGCTATGTGCTGCCCGCCGAACGCTTCCATGTACTCCGGCGGCACGATGGACTTCTGGATTCCAACGGCCTGCGGCGGCATCTCGAACTCGTAGCCGCCAAGCTCAATGAGGGCCTCGTAGGCCAGCATGGCAGCCACAACAAGGTCATCGTGTTGGCCCTCCGGCGCACTGTACTTGCCCTGCCCCAAGTCTTCGTAGATCAGCAGTTGGTAATACAACCGCTTGTCGGTGATGACCACCAGGCCACCAGCAAGGGCGAGTGCAAACTGATTGACGATCCTGGGCTTTGACTTGGACGTGGTGCGCGAGACGTAAAACTCGCTCACGTTGTCATTGGGCAGGATGTGCCTGTTCTCGACCGTCAGGCCCGCGCCGTTCTCTTCGCAGATCATAAGGCCGGGGAACTTGACGTGCAGTTGTGAGACAAAGCCTGGCATCTCAACCCTGCTACTGCCCACATCCATAGTCTTGCCCGCCCACTCATCAAGGGCCATCTGGTTGTTCTCTGCAAAAATCTGGATGCCGTACTGGTTGAATACGACAGCAGCGTTGTAGTCCCTCAGCCTGACGTTCTTGTTCCTCTTGATCTCGGCAGAGTCAATGCCGATGGCGTACTTGGTCGGCTTTGCCAGCAGGGCCGCAAGTTCGGGCTGCTGAACCAGATCCTCCATCGGCACGTAGCATTTCTTAACGTCGTTGGGCTGGAAGGCCGGCGACCCCGTGCCCAGGAAGGCAAGCTCGAACTCCTGCTCGATCTGCGTCTGCGTCATGCCGTCGCTGGCCTCGCGCATCCACGCTTCGTCGAAGCCACAATCGGTATAGTGAATCCTCAGCGGAATGAACGTTTCACTGTCGCCGCCGTCTGCCTCCATGTACAACCTGGCGAACGCGCCCGACGTGCCATTGGGGCTGCTGGCTGCCACGATCTGACCACCATGCGCCGTGGTAGGCTTGATGGCCGTCCAGGTTTCCTCTGCGTTCTCCAGGTGGGCGAACTCGTCGAGGAACACCAGCCAGGCCGTGTCGCCACGCCCAGACTCTCCGGTTGTCGTCAGGGAGTCGATGCTTGATTCACTGACAACCGTGGCGCCGTGCATCCGATGAATTACAGCCAGCCTGGTCTTGCTGTCAGAGGAATACTCCCGGCGAATGAAGGCCGGGAAGTTGTTCATAACGAACTTGACCTTGCCCAGCAGCTTGATGGCCTTCTGCTCCTTCTGGGAAAGGAAAAGGCACTCAACATCCGGCCTGAACAGCAGGAGCCAGGCGGTGAACATAGCCATTGTCCATGACACGCCAACCTGCCTGGATTTTAGGACGACGAGGTTCTGCCCGTCCTGGAGGCGCTGGAGCATATCGCGCTGCCAATCGTACATGCGGCACTTAACCTTGCCGCGCTTGATGTGCTTGATGTAGCCATACTTCTCGATGGTGTAGACTACACTGTTGGCACAACGCTTGTACTCAAGCGCCTCTTCCCTAGTCAGTTGCATCGTCGTCTGTGTCTTCCAGCAGGGCGTCCCTGCTGAACCCGGCCTCTTCGGACTTGACACCCAGGAGCGACCGCCAGGCGTCTACCAGGCTAACCTTGTCCTTGGCCGTGTGGTCGCCACCCAGAATCTCTTCGTACAGGCAAAGCCTGATGGCCTCAGCCTGCCTGGAAATGTCTGGGTTGGAATCGCCGGTCATTGCAAGCAATCTTTTCTTGACGCTCCAGCTATCATCCTTCGACCACTTGCGTACAGTCTCATACAGAACGCCGGCCTCCCTGGCAACATCCTCCAGGGTGTAGTCTTCATTCTTGATGTAAAGCTCGAAGGCTTGCTCTTTGCGGGTAACAGGTTTCTCGCTCATAAAACCACTATACGGCACGGGAAGCGAAAAGTCAATTCAATTTGTGAAAGCAGATTTTTAATATTGACTTGTGCCATTGCGGATGCTATACTGTTCACAGCACAAATGACAGTTTTCGACCTAAAACTGTGACAGGAGTAGAAAATGGTTGAAATTACGATTAGTCCGTTGGGGTTCTTTCTCCTTGGCGTTGCCGCGACCGTCATCTTCGAGTTCTTCGTGGTCGTAGTCGCGGGGGCAAGATCGGCGTGGAAGAGCAAGTAGAGGGCTATACAGTCTATCCCTGGGAGTGGGGCATCCCCGTGCCGCCGCCCAAGAAGGCAGCAGGGGTGAAACCAGAGGACATTGAACTTCTGGAAACCATCAGGGAGACATTCAGGGACGAGTTCGAGGGCAGACCCGTTCCCTACAAGTTCTACATCAGCACCCTCGTGCCGAAAGGCAAGCCGCTCAACCGCAACTCCGTGGTAGCCGGGTTGCACAGGATGCAAGCGGCAGGGCTGGTTGACAAGTTTGCGAAGCAGCTACACACAAACAGTGGGAGGTTTGAATATGTCAGTTGGTACGTCTGGGAAGACAAACGACCTTATCCTCCACGGGGTGATCCCGGAACCCCCGTATATATTGTGCAAGAACAATATCATCGCCGAGATGATCCAGGGGTGGCTGCATACCCATCTATCGAGAGAGCCGGTCGTGCGCGTATGTCCCGAAAAGGCTGAGTGGCCCTACGAAACCACGGCGATCGTCGTCACACCACTGAACGTCGTCGGCGCCACCAAATCCCCCTCTTTCCGCATTGAGGCCGTGCAAGCATTGAGCCACGAGGCCAAGACGGTCATTGAGTTCTGGATGCGCTGGAAGATGACACACGATGGCCTTGACCCTACCACGAAGCAGATTTCTACCAGTGTGTACGGAAGCTGCGCCGTCACTTCCTTGCGGCAGGTGGACTACGCCATGAAAGAGATCGAGGCTTCCGGCTTGCTGACGCGGATTGACACCGGCAAGTGGAAGACCAACTTTGGCAAGTGGGCGCCCGACGCCTCTGTGGCTAAGGCCGCTGGATTGAAAATAGTAGAATACAGGTAAAGGAGCCTAAAATGGACAACGGAGAACTTGGGAAGCTGGTGGCGGTCCTGCTGCTGGCGGTGTTTACAGAAGGCTTTGTCGAGTACACGATCAGTGGCTGGCTCGGCAAGGACGAGGTTGAAGAGAAGCCGGTCTGGAAGACGATGGTGCCCCGCTACGCAGCCCTGGTGATTGGCATCGTCATGGCGCTGGTCTTCAACGTCGATTTCTTTGGCATGGTCGGCCTCGATGCCGTGGTTCCCTATGCGGGATGCGTCGCCACGGGCGTCATCATCGGTCGTGGCTCTAACTATGCCAGCGATTTGCTGGGTAAATTCACCGGCAAGTGATCTGAGGGCGGAGAGGGCATTGCAGCCAGCAGGGGGCCGTGTTACAATGAACATGCCCTCTCCTGGCGGTGAAAATCCGCAAGACGGGCCGGCCTGCTAAGTCGGAGGCCGGCCCGCTCTGTGTCAGAGGAAAAATGAAGATAGCCATAGTTACAATCAGCTATAACCAGCACGTCGGTCTGCGAAAGCTGTTCGCATCGGCAAGGACAAAAGAGCCACTGTCCTTCTTCCTCTTTCGCCATAGTACCATCCCTGCCACCGTCGCCGCCTGCGACGAGGTTTCCAGAAACTACCCTACCTTCTACTTTGCCCACGGCACGAACCGTGGCGTTGCCCGATCGTGGAACGATGGTATCCTCGCTGCTGCCGACTGGGGCGCAGACGCAACCATCGTCTGCAATGACGACATCGTGTTTGGCGAGGGTGACGTGGACAAGATCAGCAGGGCGGCTATGGACAACAGGGACAGGTTCGTCGTCTTCGCCGCCGGTAAGAATACCAGGCTCAAAAGGGTAGTGAACGACCAGGCTATGGCCTGCTACGCCATCAATCCCATCGCCATTGAGCGCATTGGAATGTTCGATGAGAACTTTTTCCCGGCATACGATGAAGATTGCGACTACTGCTACCGCGCCAAGATGCTT
>JBBACV010000135.1:0-4057 GCA_041656835.1 Acholeplasmataceae bacterium
CTAGATAGTGCAGTTCGAATTTCAAATCGTGAAATATTGTATAAAATGGCTGAATTTGGATATGTTGTCAATGGAGAAGTTGTTAAAGACTATCCGGTTCCTAATATATATAATATCGATAGATGGTTGGTGGAAAGATGACAAAAGATAATACCCAAGTTGCTTGGTATAAAAAGAAAATTCAATTTGACCCCTTAACTAAAATGAATGGACCATTATGGTTTTTAATTCCTTATTGGATTTTATTTATTATATTTATTGTTATTCCAGTTATTGCCGCGATTGTTTTATCGTTTACTTATTTTAATGCTATTCAAATGCCTAATTTCGTAGGAATTAGAAACTATATCGAATTAATTAGTATTGATACGGTTTTTATGCAACATGTCTTATCTAATACTTTAAAATTCTCCTTAATTGTAGGACCAATCGGTTATATTTTATCCTTTTTACTCGCTTGGATGTTAGCCCAAATCCCCAAAGGTCCTAGAACACTTTTTGCGATTATTTTATATTCCCCCTCATTAACGATGGGAATAGCAATGGCAACTATGTGGCAAATTATTTTCTCAGGTGATAGTGCAGGTTATTTAAATAGTTTATTATTGTCTTATGGACTTATTTTAGAACCAATCCAGTTTTTACAGTCACCTGAATTTTTAATGAATATTATGATTATTGTTTCACTGTGGAGTTCAATGGGAGTTGGATTTTTAGCAATGTTAGCCGGTGTATTAAATATTGATCAAACATTATATGAAGCTGCTTATATTGATGGAATTAGAAATAGAGGACAAGAAATATTGCATATTACAATTCCTTCGATGAGACCCCAAATGTTATTTGGTGCCGTGATGGCGGTTGTTTCAACATTTCAAGCTGGTGGAATTGGAGTCCAGTTGTCAGGATCTAATCCAACACCACAGTATGCAGGACAATTGATAGTTAATCATATTGAAGATTTTGGTTTTATAAGATATGCAATGGGTTATGCTGCTGGTATATCAGTTGTTTTATTATTGTTAGTTTACTTTATATCAAAAGTGACTTTTAATATCTTAGGAGATAAGGAGTAAAATTATGGCATCATATCAAGGTACAAAAATAAATCCTAACGAATTTCATCCTTCACAATTAAAATTTTATTTATTTATTATTCCTTTATCAATTTTAATGTTACTACCAATCTTTTTTATCTTTAATCATGCTTTTAAACCACAAAGTGAATTATTTGCATATCCTCCAAAATTT
The DNA here is from genome assembly GCA_041656835.1 of Acholeplasmataceae bacterium. GTDB lineage: Bacteria > Bacillota_I > Bacilli_A > Acholeplasmatales > Acholeplasmataceae > Acholeplasma. Next base: position 1,252 of record JBBACV010000135.1, read on the forward strand.
TTCGTTAAAAATCCGACGTTTGATAATTTTATTGAATTAACTTATTTTGCTAATCAATCAGGCGTTCCTTTTTCTAGATATTTATTAAATAGTATTTTTGTAACGTCAACCGGAGTTATCTTAACTATTCTTTTTACAGCTTTAAGTGCTTATGGATTATCAAAGTTAAAATTTAAAGGTAAAAAAGTTTTATTTGAATTAAACACATTAGCATTAATGTTTGTTCCAATTGCAGTTCAAATACCTAGATATTTAATTATTGCTAAATTAGGATTAATAGATAATTATTTAGTTCATATTTTACCGATGATCGCAATGCCTGTCGCGATGTTTTTATTAAAACAATTTATTGATCAAGTTCCAAATGAATTAATTGAATCTGCTAAAATTGATGGAGCATCGGAAATGCAAATATTTTTTAAAATAATTATTCCAATTATCTTACCTGCTGTTGCGACTGTGGGGATTTTAGCCTTTCAAGCTATTTGGAATGATGTAGTAACATCATCAGTTTATATTGATGATGAATCAAAACGGACATTAGCGTTTTTTATGATGAGTTTAACTTCGGCTCAAGGTAATACCGTGGCAGGTCAAGGAATGGCTGCAGCTGCTAGTTTAATTATGTTTATTCCTAATTTAATTTTATTTATCATCTTACAAGGTAAAGTCATGAATACAATGGCTCATTCAGGTATTAAATAATGAAAAAAATCAGAAGAAGTATTATTTTAATTTTAATTGTCTTTTTAATTCTTTTAACTCCAAGTGTATTTTCATATGAATTGCCTTACCGGACCTACACTTATAACCAAGCACAAGGAGGCTTAGTTTTCACTCAGGATGCTTATTTACCATTATCTATTTCTTATCAATTAGATGATATTGTTTTAAACAATCCCCAAGATATTTCGATTGATAAAGAAGATAATATTTATATCGCCGATTATTTAAGAGATAGCGCTGGTAATTCAAATGGTTATATTATTAAATATAACTTAGAAACTAATGAGGTTGCTAAGATAGGTGAAAGCATTTTAAAAGAACCAACTGGTGTTCATATTGGGTTTGATAGTAATGTTTATGTTGCTGATAATAAATCAAAGGAAGCATATAAATTTACTCTTAACGAACAATCAAATGAATATGAGTTAGAGGCCACATATAAAAGACCTGTTAATACACCTTATTTTGGACCTAGTGAAGTATTTGAACCATTAAAGATTGTAACAGACCAAGGTAATGTTGTTTATATTTTACTTGCTGGTAATGAAAATGGTTTAGGCAAATATGAAAACGGTGGAGAATTTACTGGATTTTTTGGTGGTAACCAAATTCCTAAAACATTTGAAAATATGGTTAAAAGTATTTTCTTTAATGAAGAACAACGCCGTAATTGGTTTAAAATGATTCCGACACCACTATCTAATGTTTCGGTGGATCAAAATGGTTTAATTATAACAACAACAATTGGACAATCAGGTTATTTAAAATTAAATATAGCTAATTTTGTATATTCAGAGTCAGCGTTTGGTTATGATGATATTGAAGATGTCTATGTCGGACCATCGGGAACGATTTATACTATTTCAAGAAGAGGAATGATTAGTGAATATTCACCAGATGGTGATTTATTATTTGTTTTTTCAGGAACTGATGAAAATAATCAAAAGGGGTTGTTTCAACAACCCAAAGGGATTGCGGTTGATTTAAGAAATAATATTTATGTAATCGATAATAAAACTAAATCTCTTCAAATCTTTATTCCAACACATTTCGCTAATTTAGTTCATAATGCAATTGATTTATATCAAGATGGTAAATATATTGAATCATTAGAGCCATGGCAAAAAGTTTTAAAGATGAATTCAATGTTTGATTTAGCTAATAAAGGAATTGCTGATGCATATTTTGCGATGGGAGATTATGAAAATGCGTTAGTATCTTATGAAATCGCTCGTGATAGATCCGGTTATTCTGATGCCTTTTGGGAAGTAAGAAACGTATCGTTATTACAATCAGGTCCGATTATAGTCACTGTGTTGTTAGTGTTAGTTTTATTTACGATTGTAAATACTTTCTTTAATGTCTTTTCATATATTTTAATCCCTTTTAAAAAGTTGGATAAATTATTGGATAGATTTAAAATTTACCGTGAATTAAAATTCGGATTTTACGTCCTAAGACACCCTGAAGATGGTTTTTATGGTATAAAAAGAGAAAATAAGAGTTCTAATTTAACAGCTTTAATTTATATTGTTTTATTTTTCTTAAGTTATATACTTTGGATATACAATACTAATTTTATTTTTAATATGCATATTAAAGCGGAAATAAATTTAACTCAACAAATGGTGTTTATATTTGTTCCCCTCTTTTTATGGGTTCTTTCTAATTATTTAGTATGTTCTATTAGAGACGGAGAAGGTAAGTTTAGTGATGTTTTACAAGGAACTGCTTATATTTTAATTCCTTTAATTATTATTTTTCCAATCTTAACCTTTATATCTCATTATTTAACCTTTAATGAAGCTTTTGTCTATGATTTTATTTTCTATTTAGGAATTATTGTTACATTAGTATATGTCATATTAATGGTTAAAGAAATTCATTTTTATGATTTAAATCCAACGATAGGAAATATATTTATTACAATCTTTACGGCAGTAATGATTTTAGTGTTTACAGCTATTATATATTTATTGTTTAGTGAAGTAATTAGTTTGATTGAAGATATTATTAGGGAGGTAACGATTCGTGGTTAAATTAATTAAAAAATTATTTATTATTTTATTTTTTACTTCAT
>JBBACV010000136.1:0-4051 GCA_041656835.1 Acholeplasmataceae bacterium
ACCATCGAAATTCAAAACATGTTTTTAATTTCGATGGTCCTATTATTTATTATTTTATTTGGATCATCTCATTTCCAACAAAAAGGACTAAGAAAAGTAGTTGAAACTGAAAATCAAAAAACAACCCAAAAAATTAAAGAAACGATGGGTGAAGAAAAATTTAAAAAAGTCTTAAAAGGTCAAGAAGAGTATTATCAAGAATTTTTCAATACACCTGAGGATGAAAATTTAGAAAATGAAGAAGAAACTTTAGAACTAGAAGATAAGGGTGATGATAAAGATGAAAAATAATTTAGACTTACTTTCAATTAATACAATTAAAATGTTAGGTATTGATGCAATCAACAAAGCTAATAGCGGGCATCCGGGAATTGTTTTAGGAGCAGCTCCGATGACACACCTACTTTATACAAAACATTTAAACTTATATCCAAGAAAATTTGATTGGATTAATCGTGATCGTTTTGTTTTATCTGCCGGTCATGGTAGTGCAATGTTATATGCAATAAATCACTTATCAGGATTTAAATTATCAGTGGATGATTTAAAAAACTTCCGTAAATATCCTGGTATTACGCCAGGACATCCAGAGCATAGTTTAAAAGAAGGAATTGAAACTACTTCAGGTCCATTAGGACAAGGACTTGCAAATGCGGTTGGAATGGCAATCGCTGAAGCTCACCTGGCAGCAAGATTTAATAAAGAAAATTATAATTTAATTGATCACTATACTTTTGTTGTTGCTGGTGATGGTGATCTCCAAGAAGGGGTTGCTTTAGAGTCAATTTCATTAGCAGGACATTTAGGATTAAATAAATTAATTGTTTTATTTGACTCTAACGATATTCAATTAGACGGTGAAACTAACTTAGCGGTTAGTGAAGATGTGAAAACTAAATTTACATCACAGGGATGGCAATACATTAAAGTTGATGATGGTAATGATTTATCATTATTAAATCGTGCGATTAACCGTGCTAAAAGAGAACTAAATAAACCAACCTTAATTGAAGTAAAAACAATCATTGGAGAAGACACTAACTTAGCAGGAACTAATAAAGTTCACGGGGCACCAATTGGATTTGATGAAGCTAATAAATTAAGAGAAAAATTAAATTATAACTATAAAGAATTTGAAGTAAGTGATGATGTTTATAAGTTTTACCGAACAAAGGTTTATAACAGAGGACGCCGTAATTATAATAAATGGAATAAATTATTTGAATCTTATAAAAAAGACTATCCTAATGAAGCATCATTACTTGAAACCTTTATTAGTGGGGATCTTGATTTAGATTTTGATGAATTAGAAGTTGTTAAAGGCAGTAAAAATGCAACAAGAAATACATTAGGAAAAGTATTGGATTTAGCTTCCAAGAAAAACCTAAACTTTATCGGAGGATCAGCAGATTTATCCTCCTCAACTAAAGTAAAAGGCTTAGATGGCAACTTTACCAGAGAAAATCGTTTAGGTAGAAATATAAATTACGGAGTAAGAGAACATGCTATGGGGGCTATTACTAATGGTATTAACTTACATGGTGGCCTTAAAGCTTTCTCAGGTGGATTCTTTGTATTCTCAGATTATATGAAACCACCGATGAGACTTGCGGGATTAATGGGATTGCCTTCGGTTTTTATTTTCTCACATGACTCTGTTTTAATTGGTGAAGATGGACCAACTCATCAACCAGTCGAACAATTAGTAGCCTTAAGAACAACACCAAATTTATTAGTCTTTAGACCAGCTGATTTTAATGAAGTTAAAGGATCATTAAAATATGCTTTTAATTCTAAAGATATGCCTTCAGCAATTATTACAACTAGACAAAATGTTTTAGAACTTGATAATTCTAGTGAGCATAAAGTTGCTAGCGGTGCTTATGTAGTTAAAAGAGAAAAAGATAAATTAGATGGTATTATTTTAGCGTGTGGTAGTGAAGTAGAATTAGCGATTAATAGCGCTAACCTACTAGCAGAAAAAGGATATGATATTAGAGTTGTTTCGATGCCTTCTCAAGAATTATTCTTTATGCAAACAAAAAAATACCAACAAGAAATATTACCTAATAACACTAAAATATTAGCGGTTGAAATGGGATCTACTTATTCATGGTATAAATTAACAAAACATGTTTATGGAGTTGATACATTTGGAATATCATCACCATATCAAGATGTCTTAGAGCACTTTAAATTTAATCCATTAAGTGTTGCTAATAAAATGATTGAGGTTTTAGAAAAATAAATAATGAAAATATATGATGGAATAATAGTTGGAGCAGGCCACGCTGGGATCGAGGCTGCTTTAGCTATGGCAAAAATGAATTTAAATACACTCTTAATCTCAGGCGACTTTAATCGAGTTGCTACTTTGCCATGCAATCCATCGATTGGTGGCCCTGCTAAAGGTGTTGTTGTTAGAGAAATCGATGCCTTAGGTGGACAAATGGCTAAATCAGCAGATTTAGGTGCGATTCAAATGAAAATGTTAAATGCTTCTAAAGGCCCAGCCGTTAGAGCTTTAAGAGCTCAAATTGATAAAATTAAATATCCTAAAATAATGAAAAAAGTTTTAGAAGAAGAAAATAACTTAGAACTTTTAGAAGACTTTGTTGATACATTAATTATTGAAGGTAAAGAAGTTAAAGGGGTTATCTTAGAAAATGGAACTAAAATATATGGTAAAACCGTAATTATTACAACTGGCACCTATCTTTCATCAACAATTTTAATTGGTCATGAAAGAATTAATAAAGGACCAAATAATGAAAAAACAACTTATGGAATTTCCGGACAATTAAAAGATTTAGGTTTTGAAGTTATTAGATTAAAAACTGGAACTCCACCAAGAATAAAAAAAGATTCAATTGATTACACTAAAATGAAAATCCAACCAGGTGATGATAAATTTATTAGTTTTTCATATAACTCACCAGTTAAAGAAATAAAAGACCAAGTTGATTGTCACTTAATTCATACATCATTAGAAACAAAAACAATCGTTTTAAATCACTTAGATGATTCAGCGATGTATGGTGGAATAGTTGAAGGAGTTGGTCCTAGATATTGTCCTTCGATTGAAGATAAATATATGAGATTTTTAGATAAACCAAAACATCAAATCTTTATTGAACCTGAATCGTTATATTTAGATGAAATGTATCTACAAGGACTATCAACATCAATGCCAAGAGATGTTCAAGAAGAAATGGTTAAATCCCTTCCGGGGCTTGAAAATGCTGTTATAACTAAATATGCTTACGCAATCGAATATGATGCGATTAACCCAAGTCAATTAAAATTATCACTTGAAACAAAGTTAATCGATAATTTATTTACAGCCGGCCAAATTAATGGGACATCAGGTTATGAAGAGGCAGCAGCTCAAGGAATTATGGCAGGAATTAATGCAGGCCTTAAAATAAAAGGAGAAAAACCATTTATTTTAAGAAGAGACGAAGCTTATATCGGTGTTTTAATCGATGATTTAATCACCAAAGGCACTAAAGAACCTTACCGTTTATTAACATCTAGAGCTGAATACCGTTTACTTCTTCGTCATGATAATGCCGATATAAGACTAAGGGATTATGGATATAAATATGGTTTAGTCGATGAAAATATTTATCAAGACTTTCAAAATAAAAAAGTAGCCATTAAAAATCTTTTAGAATTAACAAATGAAACAAGAATTACTCCAACTGAAGAAAACTTAAAATATTTGAAACAACAAAACACTAGTCCTATTTATGAAGGAATTAGTTTATATAATTTAGTTAAGCGTCCAGAATTAGGTAGTGAAACGATCAAGCATTTTATTAATGATAATTTTAGTGATGAAATAGTTAATCAAGTTGAAATTCATATTAAATATAACGGATACATCGAAAAAGCTAGAAGAGAAGCTGAAAGAATGTTAGGAAATGAAAATATATATATTCCTAATAATATTGACTATCAAAAAATAACTCAAATAGCCAATGAAGCAAGAGAAAAACTAACTAAAATAAGACCAGAAACAATTGGACAAGCATCAAGAATTATCGGA
>JBBACV010000137.1:0-4036 GCA_041656835.1 Acholeplasmataceae bacterium
GATTTAGGAATCATTTCTTTAACTTCATCATCACTCATTTTTGCTAAATCACTACCTAAAACAATAATTCCGGTTTCTATTTTTAATCTTCTACAAACCTCTTGAGTAACTCTTTCATTATCACCAGTTAAAACTTTAACATTAACGCCTAAGCCCTCAAGTGATTCAATAGCATCATGAGCACTTTCTTTAATTGGGTCTAAAAAGCTTAAATAACCCATTAAGACCATATCATTTTCGTCTTTAACGGTTGCTTCCAAGTCTTTTAAATCATCACTAGTTTTTTGTGAAACAGCAATTACTCTCATTCCTCTTTTATTAAGTTCAATCGCATGTTCAATGACAACTTCTTTTAAATCATCTGTTAGTTTTAATACTTTTCCTTCATATTCAACATAAGTGCTAATCGATAACATTTCTTCTAAAGCACCTTTAGTAACCATTTGAACTTTTCCATTTTTATCTTCTAAAATTACACTCATTCTTTTTCGGTTAAAATCAAAGGGAATTTCATCAATTTTAGTATAGATTTTATCTAAATCTCTTAAAGTCGCTTCTTCTTCTTTTAATTCATTGGTTTTATCAATAATAGAGTTATCAATTAAATTTCTTAAACCTGTTTGATAATAACTATTTAAAAAGGCATGTCTTAATACTCTAGGTTCATCATCGCCATGAACATTGTGGTGATATTCAACAACGATCTTATTTTTAGTTAAAGTACCAGTTTTATCGGTACATAAAATATTCATTGCACCAATATTTTGAATCGAACTTAAATCTTTAACAACAACCTTCTCTTTACTCATACTAACTGCACCCTTAGCAAGTGAGGTTGTTACAATCATTGGTAACATTTCAGGAGTTAATCCTACAGCAATACTTAAAGCAAATAACACCGAACCTAACCAATCGCTTTTCATTACTCCATTAATAATTAAAACAAACGGAATCATGACTAACATAAATCTTATTAATAACCATGAAACACTAGATAGTCCTTTCTCAAAAGCACTTTTTTCTTGTTTAGAGGTAACTGTTTTACTAATATCTCCAAATAATGTGTCGTTACCAACAGTAATACTTAATGCAATCCCCGAACCACTAATAACATTAGTACCCATAAATACTAAATTACTTTTATCTAACATTTCTTTTTTAGATTTATCGGCACCAGAATGTTTTTCAATCGGGTGACTTTCACCCGTTAAACTAGCTTCCGATAAAAATAAGTCTTTTGCATAAATAATTCTAGCATCACTAGGGATTAAATCACCGGCTGCCAACATAATAATATCACCAGCTACAACTTCCTCAAGTGGCATTTCTTTAGTAATATTATCTCTTTTTATAGCGGTACTAACATTAATTAAATTAGTTAAGGCACTAACTGCAATTTCGCTTTTAGTTTCTTGAAATACTTTTAAGAAAACACTAACTAAAACCATCACCATAATAATAATTATAGCAGATGGATCTTTTTCACCTGTTTCAGCAAATATAACATCTAAAAATAATGAAACGATTGCTAAAATAATTAAAATCATATTAAATGGATCAATTAAAGCTTTAAAGATTCTTGTAAAAACATTTGTTCTTTTTTTCGTAGAAATAATGTTTTCACCATATAAATCACGGTTTTCTTCAACAATATCTAAATCTTTAAGACCATTAATTGAAGTATTATATTTTGAAAATAGTTCTTCTTTTGATAATCTTGAAGCTTCGATTAATCTTTCATTTTGTTTTTTGATATTCATTATGAAATCCTCCTACTTTCTTATATTAAACTGCTGTGAGGACTTTTAGTTTAATCTAAAAGAAGTCACGTTTTAAAATTAAACCTCTCATCTATATCCATAAAACCACCTCTTCCATAAAAAAATGCCATCTAAAAACTGGCATCAAAGAAAATAAAACCATCGTTTCAAGTTTTAGCTTCATTAGGCATGATGTTACATTATTCTAAACCTTGATTCGATCTAGATTGTTAACCATCAAAGTAGTGTCTCCACTAAATCGCGGCAGTAACCTTAATCCTAATGGTAGCCTCACCTACCAGTTTCATTTACTATTATAGTACTTTATTGAAATTTGTCAAATATTACAAGGTATTTTTTCTATTATGAAGACTTTTTCTTTTTAGCAAGAAAATAAATTAAGAAGATTATTAAATCAATTAATATAATTGTCCCACCAATAATCGTAATAGTAATCGAAAATGTTAGTCCTAAAAAAATACTTACTGCCCCTTCATTGTTTACCGCGTTGATCCATCCAGTAATTCCAGGGATTAAAATAAGTAGCCCCACTACTAATCAAAAGCTCATAAATATTTTCATAATATCTTATCTCCTAACTTTATTGTTTAGGTATGATTATAACATATCATTTTGATAAAAAAGGAATTAGCCTTTAACTTCTTAGGCTAATTCCTTTTATATTATAAATAAATTGAACTGAGTTAGGAGTCTCATTTAGCTCTGAGGTAAATGAAGGTAACCTAATATTATCATCAATTTGAAAATCATCAAACTCAGATGTTAATTCAGTAATTGTCATTAATATTAAACTAAGACCATCACTTAACTCACTCATCGCTAGTGGAATTTCTCCAAATTGATTAGTTAATTCATCTAACCCTTCTTTTATAGTAATACTACCTTCCTTTAAATCATTACTTCCATCTAATATATCAGGGAAATTACTAACTAGTTGATTAAAACCATTATTTAGTCCACTCATACCTAAGGCAATATCTTTTACACCCTGATGATATCTATTTAAACCATAATCAAAAAATATAAGTCCATTTTTGAGTTCGTTTAAATCTTCTTCAGAAGGCATCCCAGGCATTGAAGTTATATTATATAACCCATCAATTATTTGGATTAGTGAATCTTTTAATCCGGAAAATCCTTGAATTAATTGATCACCTTCTTCACTTAATAAATTAAGTCCATCACTAATAGGGTTAAATCCTTGTTGTAACATTACTAATCCATTATAAACATCATCTAGACCATCATCAAATTCAACTAATCCATTACTTAACATTTCTAAAGCACCATTAAGTAAGTTTAAATTTTCATCTACTAAAAATAATCCTTCTTTTAATAAACTACCACCATCATTTATATCACTTAAAGCGCTAATTAATAAATTAACTCCATTAAATAGATCATCTAAATCAAAGCCCAACATCGAATTAATATCAAAACTTTGAATGCTTGCTTGCATGGAATCTAATTCAAAACTTTTAGAGTCAAGTATTATTTCAAAAGATTTTGATTGTTTCGGTAAAACCATAAAAGCTAAAGTCATATTTTTACCAACTAAAACTTGACTACTCGCATTATGACTAATAATAGAATTATTAATAATCGAAATTGGAACTTGAAGTTGAAAAGCTAGTCTATCATTAAAAACTTCTGAAACATTTGGATTAGAAGTTACATCAATTTTTATTTTTATCTTTCCACTTTTCCCTTTTATATCATTAGGTTCATATAAAACATCTTCATAATAATAAGATATATCAACTATAAAAGGAATTTCAGTTTCTCTACTTAATTCGGTTTGGTAATAATAATTATCATACGAATCATATAATTTTAACTCCAAATAATCTTCTTTTATATTAATCTCATTTAAACCACTAATCGCATAAGCAGTTTTAAAAACACCATAATCAACATACTTACCTTCGTTAATATTTCTTAAATGATTAATAATCTCTATTTTATCAACCTGACCATTAGATAATAAATTAACATAAATTGTTTCATCTTTGATAACATTATATTCTTCTAAAATAGGTGGGTTGATTATTGGTGGTTCATTATTTTCTACCTCTGGTTTACATGAAATTAAAATTAAAGAAAAAATTAATAAAACAATAATAATAATTTTCTTACTTTTAAATTTTTTCATTTTTATGACTCCTTTTAATAATTTTACGATTTGTTATTTTATCAAAGACCATTAGTAATGGTCCTAAAATAAATAACACTAATATTCCTGATAATAATGCCCC
>JBBACV010000138.1:0-4022 GCA_041656835.1 Acholeplasmataceae bacterium
TTAAAAGAGTTACTCAGTGGCGCATTTTATCCAGACGTTGACGAGTCAATCACCAGAATGACTTTAACTAACATGGCCTCAGTTAATAATATGACTGGTCTATCAGACACGCAAGAGAAGGTACTATCACTGCTAAAGTTTGAATACGATCATTGTAAGAGGCCATACATGGTTAAGCGCTTGTACGGTAAGTTTTCTATGATGCGGTATAACCAAGAACAAACAGAGCTCGAGGAGGTATTAAAAGCTAATGGAGTCTGAAAAGGTAACAGAAAAATATTTGTGTCAGCAAGTGGCAAAATTGGGTGGTATAGCTTATAAGTTTACATCACCTAGCCGGCGCAATGTTCCAGACAGGATATGCATACTTCCAAAAGGAATTATCGTGTTCGTGGAGCTTAAGTCAGAGCCTAAAGAGCCTACGCCAGCGCAGAAGCGCGAGATGCTAAGGCTTCAGCAGTTAGGTTGCTTTATAGACTGGGCGAATACTAAAGCAATGGTTGACCAAATAATTCAGCATATGCGGGAGGCAATAAATGGCGCTATATAAGAATAAACCAGTAATACTTGATGCATTTAAATGGACTGGAACACCAAATCAAACAGAAGACCCGATATGGATGGTTACAGCTATAGCTTCAGGAAAAGCATCTTTTGCGAATCTCGGTACAAATCGCGTTTCTATGACTATTTTCGCTGCGGAAGGATCGCTTCAAGCTTTACCTGGCGACTATATAGCGCAAGACTCTGAAGGACGAATTCATATTTTTCCGCCAGCTCTATTTGAAAAACAATTTGAAGAGCTAGCTAAGCCAAGTAAAGACTATATTGCAGAGCTTGAGAACAGACTGTTTGAACTAGGCGCTATGAATTCGTCTCCGTGTTTTAAGTGTGGATTTAAAGGCGCAGGCTATTTTCAGCCTAACATTCATCCATGTGCTAAACTTCATCGCGAGCTGTATAAGGAGGGTAAATAAATGCAGATTGAAGTGTTTGGGTATAAGTTAACCAGGGATCCTGAAACACAGAGTCATAAAATGGATTATGGTACTGTGTGGCAGCCGCAGACAGCGAGTATGCAAGAAGGTGACACGTTGTCTATAAAGTTTGAGCTTCGTGAACCTCTTGCTGCAGAAGATGGCTTTGGTGTAAGGTTTCATATATTTCAGCCTGAGAAAGTTCCGGCGTGGAAGTTTTGGAATAAGAAGTCTGGCTATGGAGGTGGCATATACATGGGTGGCGCTATTTACTTTGTAGTGCTCGTAATCGTAAAGTCTATACAAATAATCTGGGGATAAGCTATGCAAGCTACTAAAGCTTTAGTTCGTGTAATTATTGCAGACTTAAGAGATACCGATGGAGAAACGCAGCGCTGGAATATAACTGATGGAAATACTGATACTTATATCAATAGTAAAAGCGCAATACCTGTAATAGAGTGGTTTTTAAGTAGAATCAAGACTGACAAGAATACTATAATACTTGTTGAAAGGGAGAGTTAAATGCAGGCAAACATAATAGCGCGTAAGTTTAGGAATCTCGACGCGTATAGCTCAAGAGAAATTCCAATGATTTGCTCAGATATGACAATTGATGGTGAAGGACTTAGCATTCTTTTGCACGATACAGACTTGTCTGAAGGAGACATAGTAAAGATTGAAGTAGTATTTGTCAAGGACCTATCAGACCCAACAACACACTAGGAGGCAGTATGTTAAACACGGTAAAGCAGCTACGCCAAGTAAGCCGTGCATTAGACAAAATGAACATTTTGTATCACGCACCGTATGAGTTTAAAGGCCTGCTTTGTTACACATATAACCCTTTTCTTAAGTATCATATTAATAAGCTTCCTTGGACAGGAAAAGGCGAAGCAACTGTAGCGGGCAGCTGGGAAGCACTTACTGCTATTCTTTTGGACTTATCTGAAGGAACTAACAGCAAGAGTCAACAAGCTAAAGCACAAGTGGCAATTGAGTCTTTACGTCCAGAAGAAGCCGAGCTCTTCAAGTGTATACTGACTAAAGACTTAAAAGCAGGAATTAGCGCTGTCACAATAAATAAAGTATTTCCTGGGCTAATTCCCGTATCTGACGCAATGAAGGCAAAGCTCTTTGAGGTAAAGAGATTTCAGCCTGGAATGCTTGGCTCTGTAAAGCTTGATGGTCTACGCTGTCTTTACGTCGACGAGCAGCTTTATACGCGTAATGGTAAAAAGATACTCGGAGTCGAACATATCATCAAAGAACTTCTGGCCAAAGGAATTCACTCTGATCTTGATGGTGAGATTCTCATTCCTAGTACACGCTTTGATAAAACTAGCGGCTCTTTAAGAAGCTTTAATAACTCACCTGATGCTAAGTTCTTTGTATTTGGAGCTCTTGATGTAGAGCGTCCGTTCACCGAGGTATATAGAGAACTCGAGGAGCAGGCGAAAGCTAACTATTGGTCAATGTCTGTTTCAAAGCCGACGACTATCACACTTGTTAAGCACGTTCCTTTTTATACTTTGGACAAGGTTAAAAAACAATACGCTACAGCTCTTAATGCTGGGTTTGAAGGTCTTGTACTTAAGACTCCTGACCACTTTTATCAACCCGGTAAACGCTCGTCTGATTGGCTTAAGCTTAAGCCGACACTGAGTAAAGACCTTCGAATTGTAGGATTCTTTCAAGGTGAAGGTCGACTTAAAGGAACACTCGGCGGAGTCATTATTTGGCACAACTCTAAAGAATGTGGCTGTGTTGATGTTAGAGTAGGTAGCGGATTCACTGACGCTTTAAGAGATGAGATTTGGAATAATCAGTCAGAGTTCCTTGGAAAGACAATAGAAGTTAAATACCAGGAAGAAACAGAAGACGGAAGTCTGCGTCATCCGAGGTTTAAGTCTTTTAGACCTGATAAAGACTAAACTCGGTCGCGAGGAATTGCTTCTATCGAGTTTAAAATAAAAACGAGTACTAACATATAGGCCTATATACACTATTTGATCTAGATATGAAAGGACGCTCGATGTATATTCATCCTAAAGCTCACGAGTACCAGCGTCGAGCACTAGAGTTTAGCTTAAAAAACCCAGAGTCTTACCAAGCGCTTCCTATGGGACTTGGTAAGACACTCATAGCGCTAAGCTGGATAAAGTCTCTAAATGTGCCAGCACTTGTGCTCGCGCCACTACAGCCTATGTATAATACTTGGCCAGATGAGATTGCTAAATGGACTCCAGAGCTTAAGTATGTAATTTTACATGGACCAGAAAAAGGTAGAGAGATACGTAAGAAAGCCGATGTGTACCTGATGAACTATGACGGAATAGTGTGGCTTAACAAAGAGCTTAGAGTTATGTATAAGCAAAAGATTCCTATTCCGTTTAAGATCATTGTGCTTGACGAGGGCACCATGATTAAGAGTCATAAAACTAAGCGCTTCCAGAAGCTTAGAGCTCTGCGTCCAGTATTTCGCAAGGGCAAGATGATTCTTAGCGCCAAGCCAAGACCAAACTCCGCCAAGGACTTATGGTCACAGTATTTCTTTTTGGACGGAGGACTAAGACTTGGTAAAGCCTTTACAGAGTTCGAAGCAAAGTATTTTTATCAAGTACCATTTAAGAAGTATGCATGGGCGCCATTTGAAGGAGCGGAAGATAAGATCAACGCGCTTATAGCAGATGCTACCTTCACACTTAAAGCAGAAGATCATATTAAGATGCCAGAATTGATTAACAACTTCATCAAACTCGCAATGCCCAAAAAGATTCAAGCACTATATAAAGAGCTGGAAAAAGAGTTTTTTATAAAGCTTGAAGAAGGGATAGAATTGGAGGTGTTTAATAAGGCTTCTCTGGCCATGAAGCTGCGCCAGTTTGTACAGGGTGCTGTATACACAGACAAAGAAGGTCACTACGAGCACATTCATGACGCAAAGATTGACGCGTTAAAAGAGCTTATGGAGTATGTGACTAAACCTGTACTTGGTGCTATTCAGTTTATCTTTGAGATGGACTTGCTACGCAAAGCATTTCC
>JBBACV010000139.1:0-3975 GCA_041656835.1 Acholeplasmataceae bacterium
TTTTAAAACCTGGCGGATTATTATTAACTCATGATGTATATTTAAAAACCGAAGATCTAAAGATTCAAAAAGAAGTAATAGCTGACTTATCTCGTCAGTTATTACTACACACTAATCCTTTAACTAAAGATAATTGGGAAAATTTATTTATTAAAGAAGGATTTATAATTTATAAAAACTTAACTGGTAAAATGAGTTTATTAAATCCAATTGGTTTAATTAAAGATGAGGGATTTTTTGATGCAATTAAGTTATTAAAAAGAGGATTAAGTAAACCAAATAAAAAAAGATTCAAAGGAATGTTTAACGTTTTTAAAAAACATAAAAGGAATATTGGATTTATTGCAAATATAAGTCAAAAACCGTTATAAAGGAAGTGATTAAATTGAAAAGAAAAGTAAAAAACTTTTTATTAGATTCATTAAATGGGATGACTTTTGGGATTTTTGGGACGATTGTTATCGGTGCAATCTTTCAAACGATGGGTATTATTTTTGGAATTGATATTTTAGTCCACCGAGTTGCTCCAATTTTAACTCAATTATTAGGTGCAGGAATAGGTTTAAGCATTGGTCTTGCTCTTAAAGCTGATGGATTAAAATTAATTATGTTAACTGTTAGCGGTGGAATTGCTTCAATGTTAAAAATAGACTTTTCAATGCCTGGCTTTTATGATCCCAATTTAATGCCTAATAATCCAATTACAGCATATATTGTAGTAGTTTTAGTGTTTTTAACACTTAACCTTATTTTTAATAAAAAAACAGTCTATGATTTATTTTTTATTCCTGTGGTTGGAGTATTTAGTGCTTTAATATTTAGTTTTATTATTTCTTGGCCGATTGATAAGTTAATGGAATTAATTTATCAAACAATTAATTTATTTATGAACTTAGAACCATATTTAACTTCAGCCTTTATTTCATTAATCTTTGGTATATTATTAACTTTACCGTTTATTTCTAGTGCTGGGGTTGCTGTTGCCGTCTTTACAGTGCCTTTTTTAGCGAATGAACAAACTGCGGTAATCGCAATGCTTGCAGCTTTAATTGGTTGTACAACTCAAATGGTAGGTTTTTCTGTTCAAACTTTAAGAAAGAACAATGTTGGTTCCATTTTTACAATTGGACTTGCATCATCGATGTTTCATTTTAAAAATATTTTAAAAAAGCCAACCACATGGATGCCTACTCTAATTGTTTCATTTGTTTTAGCACCATTAAGTTATTTGGTTTTTGATAAATATAGTTGGTTTATTAATAGTATTCCAAATGACCACACCTTTAGTGCTGTTTGGGCAGGAATGGGTTCTTCAGGTTTGGTAGGTCAACTTCAGGTATTATCTATTGCTAACTTTAGTTTAATGTCTTGGATATTTTCTGTTTCAGTAATTATAATGTCAGGTTTACTAGTATATTTATTAGATGTGTTATTTATAAAATTTAATTGGTATCACGAAGATGACTTAATTCTTAAAAGTGATATATAACATGTTAAGGTAAATTTATTGAAAAAATGATAAAATTAAAGTGGTGATAAAAATGGAAGAAAGAAAATTAACTTTATTAATGGACTTTTATGAACTAACTATGGCTCAAGGATATTTTAACGATAACAAACATGAACAAATAGCTGTATTTGACATGTTTTTTAGAAGTATTCCTGATAATGGTGGTTACGCTATTTATGCTGGTTTAGAGTCTGTAATAAATTATATCGAGTCACTAAAATTTAGTGATAGTGACATAGAGTTTTTAAAAAGTAAAAATATTTTTAATGATAAGTTTTTAAAATATTTAAAAAACTTTAAATTTACTTCAGATGTATATTCATTTAAAGAAGGAGTTCCTATCTTTCCCAATGAACCTATATTAGTTGTTAAAGGTCCACTAATTGAATGTCAATTAGTGGAAACAATGATTCTTTTATCAATTAATCATCAATCGCTAATTGCAACTAAAACATCAAGAATTGTTAGAGAAGCTAAAGGTAGAGCTGTTTTAGAATTTGGAGCAAGAAGAGCTCATTCATATGATGCTTCATTATTAGGGGCTAGAAGCGCTTATATTGCAGGGGCCTTAGGTACTTCTAATACATTAGCTGATAAATTATATGGAATCCCTGCTTTAGGAACAATGGCTCATTCATATGTTCAAAGCTTTGATAGCGAATATGAAGCTTTTAAAAGCTATGCTCTAAATTATCCGAAGGACACGTTATTATTAGTTGATACATACGATACATTAAATAGTGGAATTCCAAATGCGATTAAAGTCCATAATGAAATTTTAAAGCCAATGGGAGAAGAATTGAAAGGAATTAGAATTGATTCAGGTGATTTAGCCTATCTTTCTAATGAAGCGAGAATTTTACTTGATAATGCTGGTTTAGTTAATACAAAAATAACTGTTTCAAATGCTTTAGATGAGTATTTAATTAGAGATTTAATTACTCATCAAAATGCTAAAATTGATTCATTTGGAGTTGGTGAAAGATTAATAACTGCAAGATCAGAAGCTGTATTTGGTGGCGTATTTAAATTAACGGCTTTAGAAGAAAATAAAAAAATAGTTCCCAAGATAAAAATATCTGATAATGTTGTTAAAACAACAATCCCAGGATTTAAACAAGTATATCGTTTTTATGATGAAGATAATAAAGCTATTGCTGATGTTGTTACTTTATTTGATGAAGTAATTGATGAATCAAAGCCATATCTTTTATTTGATCCTGAAAATCCTTGGAAAGAGAAGTTAGTTGAAAACTTTAAAACTGAACAAATGTTATTACCTATTTATATAAATGGTAAATTAGTTTATGAACTTCCAAGTCTAAAGGAAATTAAACAAACGAAAGAAAAGTATTTTAATACTTTATGGGATGAAGTAAAAAGATTAAAATATCCTCATAAATATTATGTTGATTTATCAAAACCATTATGGGATTTGAAACAAGAACTAATTTTTAAACATAAAAAATAAGGATAGACATGCAAGATAAAATTTCTAAAAACACGAAAAGAATGTTAGAAGGAAAACGCATATGGTCTTATATGCTACTTTTATCATTGCCGATTTTAATTAACAATTTAATTAAATCTTTTAATGGAATGGTTGATGTTTATTTTATTTCAAGAATGAAAGGTGCTTCAAATGAAGCCATAAACTCAGCTATTTCAGCAATGAACTTACATGATTCTTTTAATAATTTAATTTTAGCTTTAGGAGTGGGTTTAGGAATCGCCGCGATGGCGGTTGTTTCTCAATTCTTAGGAGCTAAAAGAGAAGATAAAGCTAAAGAATATAGTGGACAGTTTGTTGTTTTTTCATTTGTATTAGGAATTATTTTAACCGCTTTTACGTTAGCTTTTTCATGGGGATTTATTCCTCTTTTAGGAGCTAAAGGGGCTACTTATGATTATTCATTAACTTATTTTAATATTAGAAGCTTAGAACAAATATCTGTTGTTTTCTTTATTGTTTATCAAGCAATTAGACAAGCTGAAGGATCAACAATCACCCCAACGATTTTAAATATATTAGGTATTTTATTAAATATTTTGTTAACTTGGTTATTTGTTGATGTCTTAAGTTTAGGTGTTGCTGGTAGTGCTTGGTCAACTGTAATTGGAAATACAATTTTTATGCCATTTATGTTGTTTGATTTATTTTTCTCAAAAAAATATTTTAAAATAAACTTTAAATTAATGAAACCTAATTTTAAGTTATTAAAAGAAATATGGCCTTTTGCATATCCGGCAGCTTTTTCACACGGAGTTACTTTTTTAGGATTTTTAATAATTAATGCTTTTATTTTATTTCAATATGGTGATGTTATTAGTGCAAGTTTTGCAACCGGTAATAAGATTTCCAATATTTTAATGAATCCTATTTATGCTATCACTACAATTGGTGCGGTTTTTATTGGAGCTAATATTGGTAATAATAGACCAGATAGGGCTCTTAAAACATACCG
>JBBACV010000140.1:0-3975 GCA_041656835.1 Acholeplasmataceae bacterium
CTCCAGCTGGATACCTTCATCTCAACGCACTAGATGAAGGCAAGTATTCGCTTGGTGAAATCAGTTCCAACCCGGAGTTCTGGGAAAATCTATCTGATTACTACAGCAAAGACCCAGCTGGCGCAGCTACGTGGTTCCTTGACAAGCTCGATAAAAACAGTGAGTCTACCTACACTGAAGCAAACTACGTCAACATGATCAAAGATGGCCAGCTCAGAGACACCATTTTGTCGTACATGAACAATCCATCCAACTACGATGGTCGCGCAGAAGGCGGTCGGTATAAGTGGACTGACGAGACTGGCCAGGTCCATCAAGAGGACTTGTTTGATACTGACTCTGTGTACAAAGGCGTCTACCAGACCAATAAGCTGTATGATCCTGACGAAGGTCGTCAGCTTACCAAGTCTGAGCTCGCTGAGAAATATGGCATCAAAGGATCCTTCACTCTTGATCCGGATGCTTGGGCTAACTACCTCAACGGTAAGGGTCCACTCGAAGCCGCATTCGTTTACTCTACCACAGCTGCTGCCACAACTGGTGGCGGTGGCGGAGGCGGCGGCGGCGGAGGCGGCGGCGGCGGAGGGGGTGGCAGTCGCTACAGCAACAGAACGTATTCCACTGGGTCCGTTGGCCTATACGTTGACTGTAACGTTGTTGCAGACGTCATTTACGCTGGTAAGATCCTTGGTCATTCTGGCGAGCTTATACCCTTCCCAGCTGGTGAGTATGAGGTCACTATCTACGCCGCTGGATATACGCCGAAGACCCAAATGGTCCTAATCCTATCCAGCAAGACCACTAATCTTAGCGTAACCCTCTACAAGAAAGACTACACCATCACCGATCTAGTTGATTCTATTGGTGGCTCGTTCTCTGTCACGCCTGCTCACTTCATATATGTGTACTGCATGTATCGTAGTTGGACTGAAGCCGCGTCGGAGCTCCTTAACCATATTAGCGCACCAGCCATGGTCCCAGACTCGTATTCGCGTGACGACGTCAAGTACATCTACTATCTGGCCACTGGCGATTACTCCGCTGCACAAGCTCTTGTCGATACTGGCATGGTAGGTGATTAAAATGGACGTATGTGATTACGCTGATGATGGCAAACTCACCATGAACAGCGTCTTTGATGCCTGTGCTGCCAGTTTCAACTACGAAGACACTGAGGTCTCCCAAACTGAGATCTTGTACATGCTTCGTAACCTCGGCGACGAGTGTGTATCTGAAGTCTCTTACCCAGGCGCGGAGCTCGCTGTTGTAGATTACGTTATCGACGGTGACACCATAAGCTTGTTCGTGTGTCCAGATAACATCTGTACTCTTGCTCCTCTTGAAGCGTCTCGTATAAGGCTTTGGCACACTAGCGTTAACGAAATTGACTATCCTACTGGTGCCGAAGCCAAAGCATGGGTCCAGGCCCGCATCGGTGAAGGGGACACAATATCGTTTGACCGCAAAGGCGAGGACCCGTATGGTAGGATCCTTGCCATCGTGTACTCCGAAAGTGGTGAGAACATTAACACTGGCCTGATAGCCTCTGGCTATGGTCGTCCCTGGACCGCCGAGGAATCAGAACAATTTGAAGTCGAAGTTGAAAATGGTGAACCAACCGAACCGCCGTTTGGTTCTGCTATTGAGTTTGTGTCCATCACATCTATGCCAGATGATATAGTTCTTGGATCCCAGAACTGGATTGGGTCCACATGGCGTAATGTTGGCGATCAATCCGGCCGCTATTGGATTGGTGTGCGATTGCAGGATGAAGAAGGTACGGACTGGAGATACACTGGTGACTCCACATATGCCAGCACTATTCTTGCTGGTGAGGAAAAAGAATTGTGGGTTGCGTTTACGCCGCCCACATCGTTAGTTGGATCTCTCAGGGTGTTTTTAATATTGAATAAGCTCGAATAGGTGATAACATGGTAGCTACTGCGCAGAATGTAGAGTCGGTTTATCAGGCCACGCGCCAGTGCCGTACTCCGGAAGAGATCATGAAACAAACTGGTCTCCCTGGAGACGTCGTAGACGAGTGCATTCGTACACTCAAAGAACTCGGTGTCGTCGCATCTGATGAGCTCGGAAGGACATGTAGCATCGAAGCTGTGAAGACCCTCAAGCAGAAGTTCGACAAAATCTGTGTACTGTGTAACTCGGATTGAATATGACTGCAGTTGGTACAGCGAAAACGAAGTTCGACACGTCGATTGATAAGCTACTCGCTAGTGTCGATACGCGACTGTCCACACTCGAAGAGTCATTTCGGTCTAAGTTGCAGTCTATCGGTCCTCTTGTGGCCAGCTATCTCGACGATGTTGAGATTACTACTGTCCTTCGTGGTACGACGCTTACTAACCAGCTCAACGACGCTGTGAATGGTGCGGACACTATCATTAGTACCATTCGTGAAGAAGCAACTTTCCTCATAAACCAGGAAGTTGAGAATATCCAGTACGACTACCAGTCTGGTCTCGAGATTGCTGTAGACCAGTTCAACGACGATATAGGTGAAATTGGCGACTGGACTGAAGCTATGACTTCTGAGCTTGAGACCGTATCATCTGCCATAAGCACCAAGATCTCTGATACCCATACTGCGTTTTCCGACAAGGTTGAAGCGTGCATGACTGATCTTGCCGGTATCTCTAACCTCGAGTCTGAAACTGTAAACGTGCAAATCGACAAGTGGGTTAATAATCACCCTATGGTCTACTTGACTGGGTTTGTCCAGCTCCCGCAAGCTCTTTACCGTGGTGAGAGCAACCGTTTCCGTATTGGTGTCTCTAACGCAGGAGGAGCAGACTGGTACGGCTGGATAGGTATGAGGCTCGTATTAGAGGACGACGAAGGATACGTTTCCGGATCCTGGGAGTATAACAACCGACCAGGTAAAACTCCTGTTCTTATGGCTGGCACGTCTTCAGTGTATGCAGTTGATATAGGAGTACCATCAGAAGTTGAAGATGGTGAAATATTGACTTTATATTTGGTGGTGAATACACCTTGACCCTCGTTGAAGAGATTGAGATTGGATCTATTGGTGGCAGTGGTGGCATAAAGATAGGCAAGCTTGCTGTTGTTACCAGAGAAGAAGAGGTCACACCGACTGGCGACGAACCAGTTGAACTCGGCGCGATGATAGTAGCACCTGAACAAGTCCCTTTTCTCGGCGTGTCTGAAACTGTCACCGTCACACAACAGGTGATAACCACTGCGGTGGATCTTCTCACTGTCTACAAAGTGCTTGATTCATGTGTTCCGGTCTCGAGTCTATACGCTGCATTCGGTGAGCAAAGGGTCAAAACTTGTATTCGTATCCTTGAAAAAATTGGTGTCGTAGTTGATGACGGATCTGGATATAAGTGTAATAAAAATGCAGTTCAGTCGCTTGTTGACGATGTGTCCGGTCTATGTATCAAATGAAAAATGCGTCATCGTCACATCTCATCTAACGTCATTTTGTATGGCTCTGCTCCGTATGATTTCGTTGTTATATTCCATTTGTGTCCGTTTTTACAATCTGCTAACATGCCCACGATTACTAGTGACCTCATCACCACTCTTCTCTTTGCATCCCTGCACTCCAACACACTCCCACATCTTGGACATTTCCATTCTTCCTTATTCATTTCACATTCCTCACGTATCTCTCGCCTGCCTCCGACAACCAGTGCTGGTGAGGCTTAAACCTCTCTTTGCTTCTCACGACTGTCACCAACGTTCTCCTCTCCAGTGCTGCAACGTCCCTTGCAACTATACCAGAACTGATTTTTGCGTATTCGGCTATCTTTGTTTGCGAGCACCCTGGTTCGGCTGAAATTGCTTTCAGTATCATCTCTGTCCTTGGTTTCTTTCCCATAGTGAAAATGTCCTTCGTGAATGCTCGCTGTTTTCTAGGTCGTATTCGTCTAGTCGAGTCGTCGATTAGTTTCATCCTTGTGTCTCCGCCCACGCTGAAAAGTTTTC
>JBBACV010000141.1:0-3952 GCA_041656835.1 Acholeplasmataceae bacterium
CCAAAACATCCGCGCTGCCGGTGCACGCTATCACCTGTTCCCGATCCGGATTGGAGTGAAGTCGAAGGTTGGGACGGTGAGAAGGTAACACCACCGAAGGAGAAGAAGAAGGAAGGCCCCCTCCCTACAACTAAGGATGATTTTGAAAGGGCTGCTGAAATTGGCAATGAACAAAAAGAAATATTAGTTAAATCTGAATTTTTAAAAGAGGATGAAGAAATATCTGATACCATCATAGACGAGCTTAAACCAAGCGAAATAGACGCTCTTGAAAAATATGATTATTCTTCGAGCGATTTAGCAAATTATATGAGGGGTAAAGAATATGATCTGGATCAGTTTGCCGATCTCCCGGATGAAGATGAATTAAGCGATTTAGAATATATTATTCACAGAATCATATTTAATTCAGATCCATTACCCAAAGACCTACAATTATATCGTGGTGTTGGTGGAGTCGCCGGAAAAACCATATCAAAATTAGATGTTGGGGATGTTATATATGATAAAGCATTTTCCTCATTTTCTTATCGGCCAGATCAAGCAATATTTTTCACCAATGTTATGAGAAATGAAACTGAAGGCACCATAATAAAAATAGTGACTACAGGAAAAGAATCTGGATTTGTATTGGGATCAAAGAACGGCGAAATAATTCTTGATAGGGAAACCACGATTAAAATTATAAAAAAAGAATCTATTGTATTTTCTGATAAAAAATTTACCGTTCTTTCTGGGGTGGTCGAACATGGTTAATAAAAAATTGTATCGTTTTATTGGGGAATATGTCGTAAAAAAAGCAAAGAAACGAACAAGGGAAGCTAAAAAAGACAAAAAGAATGAGGACAAATAAAATGCAACTACCCGAACTATGTAAGAAATGCGGCGGTAAATGCTGCTTAACACACCCGTATGTAACGAAGAAAGAATTTGATTACCTTGTATCGGAGTTAGGCACCGATCTGGTCGACCAGGCCGAACCGGAAGACATGCAGAACGGTTGGATACAGTTCAAAGGCCGGTGTCCTGCCTACTCCGAACAAGGGTGCTTAATACCTGACGTGACCCACCGGCCTGTCACCTGCAGGATCTACCCATTCCATGCGTCAGGCCGTGGTAACAACGTATTCGATCTATACCTGGACGTTACGATCTGTCCTTACTGGCAGGTCTGGGGCCAGTTCTATGATGAAGTGGTTGAAGTGTTCAAAACAGGTATGGACGAGAGTATCGAGTATCTGAAACACCTTCAGGAATCGGGTCCAGAATGAAATCAAGATTTAAAATCACGCTTGAGTTACAGAACGGCGAAACACTACTGATTAATGATGACAAGTGGGACCAATACAATCTGGTTTTAAGGGGGCACGATAGTGACAATTGTTATGCACCCATTATCCGTGAAGCCGAGATTAACGATTTAATCCCATACCGTCTTTTTACCACCCCGAACCCGATCAAGAAGCTTACTATCGAAGATGTTCCACAAACCCTACAACGAGAGTGAAGAACGGGTTATCCGGATACTCTCGCACGAAGACGATCACACCCCGGCGAAACAAGCCCGCGATTTCAGTTATTCGGAGATCGCATACTGGCTAAACTTCTTTTTGAAACAATACAACAAAGGCACTCGTAAAGCCCGTGGCGTCTACGGATTCCTGAAACGTGAATCAAGTTAATTTTATTTTCGTGAACCAATACCAACCATTATAACATTTATAGACAATATAAGGGTATGAAGACGATTGAAATCCTTGAACCCAACGAGTTTGACTACTGCCCGAAATGCGGGTATCACACACCTGAACATTGGGGGGCTGTTGGGGTCGGGATAAACTATCTAATGGTTCACTGCAGGTGTCGGAGATGCGGTCATGAATATAATTATGTCAGTAAATCCGGTAAGGATTATGTTGCCGTCACCAAACTAGTTCCGGAAACCGAAGGCGAGGAGATCTGCAGGCCATGACTGAAGAAGTAAAAGAGCTCGGCAAAATAATAAACACCACTCTTGGCTTCGAGCATGGCGTTCTAACCTTCGTACTCATGTTTGATTTCGGTGGATCGGTCCAGGGCTTCGGGGGATATGGCCTTGATGGCACAGCAGACACCGTAATAAAAAGTATCCTTCGAGCAGTTGGCGTAAACTATTGGGAACAGCTTGAAGGGAAATCCTGTTGGGCTTATTTTGATAAGAAGTATGGTAAGATCACCGCAATCGAAGCGCCGGACTTCGTTGAACATAAAGGCCGGTTTGACTTGAATAATGAAACGTGTGCCCGGGGATACCACATATCAGAGATATCATACGAGATCTGTCAGGCTTGCCAGGAGCACACGAACAAGAACTGTTTTGTTAAACAGCAGGCAGATTCAATCAGGAAGTTGCGAGGGATATCATGACTGAAAATAATAAAACCACCACAATAGCCCTGAAACAATATCAAAAAGATATGTTGGATAAAGAAGGGCTGCGTGGGGAAACATACAGCGATATTTTAGAGCGGCTATTACGAGAGCTCAAAGATTACCGGCGACGGTGTGGGTGAGATATGATCCATGACGATGAGAAACAGTTATTCCAATTACTGTGGACCGCCCCACCCCATACATACGTGGGGAAAGTCATAGCAAACGCATCGATTGCTGAAAAACGTGTTCAATATATCCTTGAAAAATGGACTGATAGGGGTATCTGGAATTATGGAATATCAGCGTTTGCTGGCTGGTTCGAAACCGACCTGTCGCTTGAACGTCTCGATTGGTTCAGGGAACTATCAGGGATGTTTTATCATGAATATAGTAATGAAGTGATTGTTAGGTATGGGTGAGGTAAAGTATGGAATCAAGAATTGGGAAAGCACCAAAAAAAGATTGTTACGGCGAAAAACCTGTTTGTCCGGTGTGCGGAATATCCACACATCAACGGGTGACGTTTGAACATGCAGATCAGGCACTCGATGAGATCCAATGCCAGAAATGCAAGACTACATATCATTGGTAAGATTCGATAGGAGGTAAAGATGAAGATATATTTTGGATTTAATATTCCAGTCAAAGGCACGAAACTTAAGTGGAATGATAACGATCCTCTCTGGGATATTACTAGACCAATTTTGGAATCTTGTATTAGACACAAGGATCTATATTTTGAAATATGTGATATTTGCGGGGGAGAAATCTCAAAAGGTAGAAAATTAAGAGGGATTACAACTTGCTCGCCCATTTGTAATGCGAAGAAATGGGATCGTATAAAGGAAAATGAACGCACATCAAACGGACGGCCACTCTTTTGGGAGACATTTAAATCAGAGTGTTTCGCGCGAGATAATCATACTTGCCAACAATGCGGCTCTAAAAAAAGGTTAGAATGCCACCATATTATCCCTGTGGTTAATGGCGGGACAAACGAATTATCAAACCTAATCACGCTGTGTCATGATTGCCATGCAAAAGCTCATCCAAAAGGGTATAGAAAGATGGCAAAAAGAACGAAAGAAAATCAACCCTTATTAGGGTTCGATAGGGGGTAAAGATGGGAACTATGCGATGCCCGAAATGCGGAGAATATATAATTGATGATCTTGAAGTGTGTCCCTATTGTTTTTCACGGACGTTTCCAAAAGAAGAGCCAGATATTGAATTAATGATTTCAGATTTGGTTGATGCACTCAACGATCTTCCTCCAGAAGAACTGCAGGAGGCATTATGCCTATTACAAAAAACATTGACATCCCTTCGATAGGAGGTAAAATGACAGCACCGCCAAACTTTCGATATATCGAAGTTAAATCATGTTACAACTGCGCACACATTGAATTTGATTATGATTGGGAATCACAGTGTGGGAAATACAAACTGAAACGCGGACAGGACACAGATTTCAATACTGTCTGTGACGATTGGGAGGCAAAAGAATGAAACTGTGGTTACTTAAACCAATAAATGA
>JBBACV010000142.1:0-3951 GCA_041656835.1 Acholeplasmataceae bacterium
TGGCCAGTCCGTAAAAAGAGACCTTTCTTAAGAAAAATTACCCCCAAAGAACCAATGGTAACTGGTCAAAGAATTATTGATACATTATTTCCGATTGCAATCGGAGGGATTGCCGCAATTCCTGGACCATTTGGATCAGGAAAAACTGTTGTTCAACACCAATTAGCTAAATGGGCTGATGCTGATATTATTGTTTATATTGGTTGTGGAGAACGTGGAAATGAAATGACTGATGTTTTAATGGAGTTTCCTGAATTAAAAGATCCAAGAACAAACCAATCTTTAATGGAAAGAACTGTCTTAATCGCAAACACATCTAATATGCCGGTAGCTGCAAGAGAAGCTTCAATCTACACGGGGATTACAATTGCTGAATACTTCCGTGATATGGGATATAAAGTGGCAATTATGGCTGACTCAACTTCACGTTGGGCAGAAGCTTTAAGAGAAATGTCAGGACGATTAGAAGAAATGCCTGGTGAAGAAGGTTATCCTGCTTATTTAGGTTCTAGAATAGCTGAGTTTTATGAAAGAGCTGGATTAGTCGAATGTATTGGAGAAAAACCAAGAGTAGGAGCTATTACCGCGATCGGTGCAGTTTCACCTCCTGGTGGTGATACTTCAGAACCAGTCTCACAAGCAACCCTTAGAATTGTTAAAGTCTTTTGGGGTTTAAGTGCATCTTTAGCTTATAAAAGACACTTCCCAGCCATTGATTGGTTAAGAAGTTATTCTTTATATATGGATCAAATGGAAAGTTTCTTTGATGAAAATATTAACTCAAAGTGGAGTAAAAACGTAAAAGATACTTTAAGAATTCTTCAAGAAGAATCTCAATTAGAAGAAATCGTAAGACTTGTAGGACTTGATGCATTATCACCTAATGATAGATTAAAATTATTAGTTGCCCAAATGATTAGAGAAGACTATCTTCATCAAAATGCTTTTCATGATATTGATACTTATTCATCTTTAAATAAACAATTTTTATTACTTGAAATAATTTTAAATTTCTACCAAAAAGGAATTGATGCTTTAAAAGAAAATTATTCATATAGAGATATTGAAAATTTAGCCGTTAGAGAAAGAATCGGTAGATTCAAGTATATTGAAGAAAATAATGTCGAAGGTGAAGTTAAATCTATTTATGATGAAATAGAAACAAACTTCTTAAATCTTAGTAAGGAGTAGTTATGGCAATCAAAGAATATAAAACAATTAAAGAAGTCGTTGGACCATTAATGCTTATCGAAAAAGTAACTAATGTTAAATATGATGAATTAGTTAGAGTTAAACTTAAAAACGGTGAAGAACGCTTAGGTAAAGTTTTAGAAATTGATGAAGATAAAGCCTTAGTTCAATTATTTGAATCAAGCCAAGGTGTTAAAATTGATGATGCTAAAGCTGTCTTTTTAGGTCACGGTTTAGAAATAGATTTATCACCTTTAATCTTAGGAAGAATCTTTTCTGGAATGGGAAGACCTATAGATGGTAAAAGTAAAATTATCCCTGAATTAAAATTAGATATTAATGGTACTCCTTTAAACCCAGTCGCAAGAGACTATCCAAGTGAATTTATTCAAACCGGTGTTTCATCAATTGATGGATTAAATACATTAGTTAGAGGTCAAAAACTTCCAATCTTCTCAGGTAGTGGACTACCTCATAACCGACTTGCCGCAATGATTGCGAGAAACGCTAAAGTATTAGGTGATGATGAAACGTTTGCGGTTGTTTTTGCCGCGGTTGGAATTACATTTGAAGAATCAAACTACTTTATTGAAGAGTTTGAAAAATCAGGTGCCCTTGATAGAACTGTTATGTTTGTTAATTTAGCTAATGACCCCGCAATTGAAAGAATCGCTACCCCCAGAATGGCGATTACTGCTGCTGAGTATTTAGCTTTTGAATTAGATATGCATGTCTTAATTATTATGACTGATATTACTAACTATGCAGAAGCCTTAAGAGAAATATCAGCTGCTAGAAAAGAAGTTCCAGGAAGAAGAGGATATCCTGGTTATATGTATACTGACCTTTCATCACTTTATGAAAGAGCTGGTAGAGTTAAGGGTAAGAAAGGTTCAATTACTCAATTACCAATTTTAACAATGCCAGAAGATGATAAAACTCATCCAATTCCTGACTTAACCGGATATATTACCGAAGGACAAGTAATTTTATCAAGAAGTTTGCACCACCAAAGTATTATGCCACCAATAGATGTTCTACCTTCTTTATCTAGACTTAAAGATAAGGGAATTGGAGAAGGTAAAACTAGAAGTGATCATGCTGATACTTTAAACCAATTATTTGCAGCTTATGCTAGAGGTAAAGATGCAAAAGAATTAGCAACTGTATTAGGAGAAAGTGCTTTATCTGATATTGACAAAAAATATTCATTATTTGCTGATAGTTTTGAAAGAGAATATATATCACAAGGATATAACTCAAATAGAACTATTGAAGAAACCTTAAACTTAGGTTGGGATTTACTTAGAATCCTTCCTCGTAGTGAATTAAAAAGAATATCTAATAAACTATTAGATAAATATTATTAAAAGGATATTAATTTATGGCTGATGTAGTAAATGCTACAAGAATGGAATTAACGCGTCTTAAAAACCGACTACAAACCACTAGACGTGGTCATGATTTATTAAAAGATAAACAAGATGAAATGATGCGTCAATTCTTAAAACAAATCAATGATTATAAAATATTATTAGAAGATGTTTCTAATAAATGGCTAAATATTTTAGCTGATTTTAATCATGTTAAATTATATCACTATAAAGATGAATTAAAGGAAAAGTTTTTAGTTCCCGCCGTTAAACTTGATTTGAGTTATTTAAAAGATTCAATTATGAGTGTAACAATTCCTAAAATTAAAATTAATGAATTAAGTAAACCAAAGTTAACTTATTCATTATATGGAACTCACCCTGGTCTTGATGAAACAGTTTTAAGTTTAGCAAAGGTTTTACCAGATTTAATTAAATTAGCAGTTGAAGATAAAAAGATTCGAATCTTAATTAAAGAAATTGAAAAAACTAAAAGAAGAGTTAATGCAATCGAACATTTAATTATTCCAGAAATAGTTGATGATATTAAAATGGTAAGAATGAAAATAAGTGATGCGGAACGTAGTAATACCGTAAGAATTATGAAATCAAAAGAAATTATTTTAAAAAGAGCCAAAGAAGGCAAATAAAAAAGCCCTAAGGCTTTTTTTATTGTTTAAAACTTATCAAAGTAAATGTTTTCGTCTTTCATTCCTTTTTCTTTTAAAACTTTAATTGAAGCATCAATCATTCCGGGTGATCCGCAAAGATAAGCTTCATGTCCGGATAAATCATCAGTATGTCTAGCAACAACTTCAGTAATTAATCCTTCATCTAAACTCCATTTATCATCTGGTAATGGAGTTGATAAGGCTGGAATATATGTAAAGTTTGGATATTTTTTACTGATTTCAAATAATTCATCGGTATAAAATAAATCCTTTTTAGTTCTAGCACCAAAGAAGTAAGTGGCTTTTCGTTTAAAACCTAAATCCATTAATTTAAATAAGATTGATCTAATTGGTGCCATCCCAGAACCACCAGCAATCATAATCATCGGTTTATCTGATTCTTCTTGTAAGAAGAAATCCCCAAAGGGACCGGTGATTTTTATTTTATCGCCAACCATTAAAGCTTTATGAACAAACTTAGTCGCAATCCCACCTGGAACAAACCTAATAATTACTTCAGGGTGGTGTAAATCTTTGGTATCAGAAGCGATCGAGTAAGCTCTAGTTTCTTCTAAACCTGGAACTTCAATTTGTAAATACTGACCTGGTTTAAAAGGAAATTCTTCTTTTAGTTCAAATTTAATTCTTTTAATATCATGATTTAAGTCTTCTACTTCTAATACCTTTCCATAAAACGGAGTCGCATTTAAGATAGA
>JBBACV010000143.1:0-3924 GCA_041656835.1 Acholeplasmataceae bacterium
GTCCAATATTTTTCTTGTTTTAATTGTTTTCTCGTTTTAATTTTTTCAATATAATATTCATTTATTAAATAGTTTTTAATTTTTTCAAGTTCCTTATTAGAAATTTTATTTAAAAATTTTAATTGAATATTTAAATTAGCACCAACCATTATGAGATTAGTATCATCTTTAGGAACTTCATTAGGACCTAAAAATTCTATTTTAAAATTAGAGTTATATTCTTTTAGTTTATTTATCAACTCATTTATCTTAGTTTTTTGGTATTTAGAAGGTTTATTTAAAACATCTCCACCATAAGGCGTCATCCCATGATCGGTTGTAATAAAGATTCTAGTTTTATCGTATAAACCTTTCTTTTTTAAAGCATTTGTCATTTCCTCAATTTTTTTATCAATTAACTTTAATGTGTTTAATACATTATTTAATCTTTCTTCTTCAGAAGTAGCTACTTTTGAGCCATACGTACTAACAAAATTATGGCCTAAGCCGTCTAAGTCATCAATATATAAAATTAAAAGGTTAGGAAATTCATCAATAATAATTTCTTTGTCATTAACAATCGCTTTATTATCATTAATTAGTTTAATGAGTTGATTAAATCTCTCTAAATAATTATAATATTTAAAATTATTATTTTTAATATATAATCTTTTAGGATTATCACTTGTTAAATCTTTTTCGGTCAAAAAATGGGCAATACTAATTACACTTTTATTATTACTAATAGCTATCTCACTAATTAATTTAGTTGCGTTTTCACGATGTTGTTGAATTACTTTATTTTCTTTAACATCAAAATATCTATAAACATTTTTAGTGATTTTTGAAGTAGAACCACTTAGAATCATATTTTGACAAGGATTAGTAATTGATGGTAAAGCATTTTTTAAGTTATTGAAAAAGACACCATTTTTAATGATTCTTTTTAAAAATGGTGTTTCTTTCTCATTTTTTATTAACATATCAAAATAATATTTTGCAAAACCATCAATATTAATATAAATATTATGTTTAATCATTAATTTAATTTTCTTTTCTTTCTATGTAGAGGGCTGGCATATTAGCATCTCTTAAAGTGATACCTAAAACATCGGCCATAGTTGTGCCAAATGATAAAACTGAAGTGGTTTCTTCGACAACACTTTGTTTAATATTTCCACCAAATATCATTCCATAAATATGGTTCGATGTAGGTAATAAGGTATCGTGTTGTCCTCTAACTCGGTAGAAATTATTTGGATTATCAACACCATGGAAGTGATATCTATCTTTGGGGATGACTAATAAGTCAATATTAGCACCTCGCCAAACACCCATATCTTGAAGTTCTTTTCTAGTATATACTTGATATACATATTCTTCTTCCAATATTTGTTGTTTAATAGTATTTAAATCATCAGTGCTTAAACGATGTTCTTTAAATGTTAAAAGCATTTGAAGTCCTGAAGAAACTCCAACTACCGTGGTGTTATTTTTAGGTTTTTGACCTGCTTTTACATATTCAAAAATGTATTCAGAATTAATATTTTTTAATTTATCTCTTAATGCTGGCCATTTTGTTTTGCTATAAGGACTTGATAGATAATCGGTGAAGCTGTCAGTTTCACTACCAAATGGTGTCATTCCGTGATCCGTTGTAATAAAGAAGGTGGTTTTATCGTATAGACCTCTTATTTTATAAGCATCTACTAACTGTTTTAATAAAATGTCAAACTCCGCTAAAGCACTCATTACATTATTTATTCTTTCACTTTCCGTTTTCGCAAGTCTTGTCATATCATAATGAACGGCATCATTATGGCCAAAACCATCTAATTCATCAGCGTATATAGTTAATAATCTTGGTACTTCTGATACAGTTTGTAAAGTGGTACCATTCATAAAAGACTCCCCTTTGACTAATTTAATTGCTTGATTAAATCTTTGACTCATATTACTTACTTCACCTTGCGGAGTATTAACGTATAGTTTATTAAGGTCACTTACCGATAAAATTCCTTCAGCAGGAAAATGTCTTACTGTAGCCGTTTGAATATTATTTCTAATGGCACTATGATAAATAGTATCTGCTTTATTTTCACGAGCCTGTTGAATAACTACGTCATTTATTTTATCGTAATAACGATACACATTTTCGATAACAGAACTTGTGGCGCCACTGATTATCATAGCTTGCATTGGGTTAGTAATTGATGGGAAAGTGTTATTAAGGTTTTCATAAAAGATACCTTCATTTTCATAAGTAACTAAATTATCTATAATACCCCTTCTAACTGCCTCATCATAATAATATTTAGCAAAGCCATCAAGATTAATGTAAACTACGTAATTATCATTATCTGGAACTGGTGTTTCATCTTCGTAACTTAACACTGTAAAATCAAAATATAATGTTTCTTTAAATTGACGATAAGTAAAGGTGGCTTTAAGTGTTACTAAAATATTCCCAACTTCAAAACTTGGACGAACAATTTTAACTTCATTATTATTAATTAGTTCAGCAGCAAATTCACCTGTTTCAATTTCCCAACTTATTTCAATTATATCTTCATTCTCTTTAATAAATTCCGGCAAAAAGAAATTAGTTGTAACATCATTATCTTTTTCATCAAAAGTAAAATCATCTACTAAGTTTAAAAATTGAGTTTTGTTTAAATAATCTCCACCAGCTTCTCCCTCATCGTATTTTAAAATAGTAAAATTGAAGGTTTTAGTATCTTCATAGTGAAGATAGGTAAAAATAGCCTTTAAAGTTACTTCAATATTTTCTTCATAATCTTCGGGTCGATAAACTTCTACTTTATTATTGCCAACTATTTTTGCACTTAAAACGCCTTCGATGATTTCCCACTCAATTAAGATTTTATGATTATTTGATGCAAAAGAAGTAGGCAAGGAGAAGTCATCCTTGACTTCTCCATTTGCCACATCAATTGTAAAATTATTAATTAAATCTTCAAATTCGCTAAAGTTTAAATAGTTTTCATTTGTATTTGGTTTTACACACGATGTTATTCCAAGTAACAACAATAAAACTATTAGTAACTTTTTCATTTTCTTAATCTAAACCTAAGTTGTATTTGCTTGTTACTCCTGCGGAGTTTTCTCTAGTTGGAATATCATAGACATATTTATCACTTACTGGAACAACTATAGTTCTTTTTGCATAAGAAATTTCATCAATAATATTTCCTAAGCCGCTGCTGTAGGCTATTTTATGAATCGGATTTGTATATTTAGCTTCAACAAAAGCACCATAGTCTTCATCTGAACGAGGAATAAATCTCATCAAATGTGATCCAGATTCTGGTAACATATATTCTATTCCATGGCCCGTTCCCCAACGATATTCACCATCTTCATCTAATCCTGGATAAAACAATGCTGTTGATAAGATTGAATTTTCTGCTACCGCATGATATTCAGTATTTCCATACCCTGCAGTACCTGTATCTGCAGCAAAATTCCATTTCTTATCATATCCAACAACTTCATCACTTGCATCGTAATAAACTCTTCTCATTACAAACACATTAATAGCTTTTCTACCATTAATAGCAGGGACGCTAGCTAAATCCATCTGACCATTCTCTCCAACGAAATCTCTTTCAGGATTTAATATTCTTAAATCCATTTTGAAATATGTTGCACCATCAGGAGCACCTACTCCTAATGTCTCATGTTTAATTTCTGGATCAATAAATAATAATTGGACACCTCGATTTGCAACACTCGAGTTAACACCTGTAAAACCTGCTGCTCTTCTAACTGGGGTACCGATACCGTTATCGTCATGAGCAGTCGTATTATTAACTGTAATTTGGAGTCCTCTAACAGCAATCACTTTAGTAGTTTCAGGAATTCCATGATGTTTTCTAAAATCAGATTCTCTTAAGGTTCCACCTTGCCAATCAAATAACCATG
>JBBACV010000144.1:0-3910 GCA_041656835.1 Acholeplasmataceae bacterium
ACCCCCAATGCTTTCGCGATATCATTAATTGTAACCATATATTAATCCTCTAATTTTATGTATATTCTAATTCCTTCATCAATATATAAGATGTATTCTAATATGTTCTTTGGAACAGAGAACCTAATAAAAGGTTCTTCTCTTCGATTTACTCCACCTAAATAATCTAATCCATCTACACTATAGTAGTTTATTTTATGTTTATTAAGTGTGTTTAAATATAAATTACTACTATAGATAGTTTGATCGTTAGGATAATTTATATAAATATATAATATCACTTCGTCTTTATTTTTTCCAATTTCAATTGGATTAATATAAAAGTCAGTTATTTTTATTATAAAATCATTATATATTATTTCATCATTAACATTATATGCAGTCTTAATATTTTCCATATCATTACTCTGACAAGAAGTTATTATAATTATTAAAAATAAGATAATTATATAACTAATTTTTTTCATGGCGCTTTATTTTCTTTTGGAACATTTTTGATAATTAAATCAATAAACTCATCTGGTGATACGATTTCGATATGTGAATCAAAATGGCTTACTAATTCTTTAATATCGTCATAACTATGGCTCCAAGGATGAAGATTAATTAACGTATATCCAGAGATATCATAAGGATTTTTTTCATAGTTGTTTACTCTTCCTGCAACATCTAATATATTAACATCCCAAACACTTTCTCTAAATGAAACAAAAGGTTTTCCATTTTTACTCCAAAATATTTCACCCTTACCACCCGCATATTTATCACCATACATATACATACCACCTTTAAGGTTAGGTGCTTTCGAATAAGCTTCAATTATTTCATCATATGGTCCAGAATCTAATATTTGAACTACTGATAAATCAGTTTTTTCCATGTAATAATTTAAACTACTTATATATGAATCTAAATTAGGATAAAGTGATGGATACATATATCCATGACCTGATACTGCTACAACAAAATAATCATTTATGTCAGCTTTATCGTAAGTATGCTTTAAGATAGAGGGAGCTAAATCTAATAAGGAAGGTTGGATACTCCATCCAAATTTAAAATCTCCTCTAATTGCAGCCATATCTTTTTGATTAAAAGGAAAATAGTTATACCATGTTTGAATGTTATCACCATCACTTCTAATAAATGTAACGTAGTGTTTGTCAGGATTTATCTCTACTTCTTCATTTAGGTTTGGAGTTTTTATACTATCAAATTTAAAAATATCTGCTGAAAATACTGTCGTATTATAAGAATAATCACTAGGAATAGTAAACTGACCTGCTCTTGAAGCTATTCCGACATGTGAATCTTCTGTTCCTGGACCCCAACCATAAATTGGTGAGTCTTTTAAAGCCCATTCATGAATATCTTTTCTTAAATTTAAGGCTTGTGAAG
Organism: Acholeplasmataceae bacterium; assembly: GCA_041656835.1. Classification (GTDB taxonomy): domain Bacteria; phylum Bacillota_I; class Bacilli_A; order Acholeplasmatales; family Acholeplasmataceae; genus Acholeplasma. The sequence goes on from JBBACV010000144.1 coordinate 1,399, forward strand.
TTGATTTTTCCTGATAAAAATAAATAAATTTATTTGTAATACCGTAATCTCTAAAATGGCTTATGCTAGGCTTTAATTGAACTAATCCTTTATTATTAAGAGAGTCTTTATATTGATCAAACAAATCTCTTTCAGACATCTCTCTAACATCTAGTTTCATTTCAAGACCTAAAAGAGATACTTTTTCTTCTAAAGATTTATCAACTGGTAAATAACCTAAAACACCTGATAAAGAAGTAGCAACATTTAATGATTCATTATTGTTAGTATAATCATAAAGAATATAACCAACATCATCATATTTATCTAAATATTTTAAGATCATTTCTTCTAAGGTAATTGATTCATTCGTTATACTATATTCGTCTTCTAAATAATTTAGCCAATAATCATACTGTTCGTTATTACTTAAATAAAATAAGACTTCATCTTGGGCAAAGATACCTTGGATACCTTGACCTAAAGTTAATTCTAAGTGATTAAGGTTTTTATTATTTTCACGACCGAAGACAAACAAATGTTTGTCTTCGTTCATTTTAGTTTCTTGGTAATAACTATAGTTGCCTTTTTCCATTAATTTATCATCCTCTATATTATTTTTGCATGATATCAATGTTACTATTAATAGCATTGATAATGTAATTGTTAAAGTTTTAAAGGTTATTTTCATTGTTAAGATATAATTTGAAATTCTCTAAACCATGCAACTTCACCAACACCATTATTAATTCCTGAATCTCTAAATTCAATAACGATAGTTGCTGGTAATCCTTTAACATTTAAAGCACTAATGTCTTCTGTTAATACATTTTGTGCGCCAGTTGCTCGATACCAATCTTTAATAACAATATATTTACCATCAACATAAAGTGATATTTTATATTTAACACCCGTATGTGGTTCGTTTGGGTTACCTTCTATTTGCCAAGCAAAACTAATTGAATCACTATCAGGCATCATAAATGATTTAGCCATCCAAAGATTAGTGTTACCATTACGTTTTTCATTCCCACCGCCATCGGAAACATCTAACTGGATAGCGCCTTCAGAGAATGGTTGTCCATTGTCTTTATTTAAGGCGCCCCAATAAGCATATTGAGATGTTTTATATTGATGACCTAAGAAAAAGTCTTCAGTATTGCCATTTTTAAATTGATTATGATATGGATCAAAGTCATCACTAGGAGTTGCAACTTTTTGCTCAATCGCAAATTTATCTAATCTAATTCCAACGCTTGATAAGGTTTCTATTGTTATTTTAGCTTTTTTTCCTTTATAGTCATTAAAATACTGAGAAATTGGGAAAGCAAAGGCTTGCCAACCATCACCTTTAAGGTTTTGTTCAGTACCAGTTCCTGATACACCTTTTAAGGTTGCACTATCAATAATTGTTTTAGATGTTCCATCAATTTCTAAGGTTAATTTGAAAGTTGCTTCATCGTTTGAATTTGTTGAATTTCCTCTTGCCATAAAATTAATCCATAAATCATCGATATTTGGAAGGGTTAGTTCATCTTTTTCTGCTTTTGAATTACCATTAATAATTAAACTTGTATGGAAACTTCCAACATTTGAATTTGCTGGATCTTGATTAGCACTTGTTATTGTTCCTGATAGAGCACTCCAATCTTCTTCCCATAAAAGAAAATCATTATATAAAGGATTTACAGGAATTAAACTAGGATTAGATTCTAAGTATTCTTTAGTAATTGTATTACCATTTTGTTCAGGAGTTTTCATATTGCCATCAGGATTTGTTTTATCAGTAATATTATCGGTCATTAATTCAAATAATTTATCGACTGATACAACTTTAACATTATCATCTAACATATTAACGATTGTTCTAATATCTTCATAGCTATGACTCCATGGATGAACGTTAATTAATGAATAGCCATCTATTGTTGTAGGATCTTTTGGATAAAGATTTAATCTTGCAGCAATATATTCAGGAGTTGTTTCCCATAATGAGTCCCTAGGACCAATAAAAGGTTTACCATTAGACCAGTAAACTGATCCGGGTACTGAACCAAAATATTTATTTCCTTCATATATTATTCCACCCTTTAAAGCTGGTAGGGAAGCATATTTATTAATTACTTCTATTCGGTTTTCAAGTCCACTTGTTCCAATAATAGTTGATACAGAAATATCAGCTTTTTTCATATAGATATTTAATTTTTCTAAATAATCATCCATATAAGCGCCATCATTACCTTTAATAAAGCCACCAGCATTTAAATACCCGTGTCCAGAAACTGGTGCAGCAAAGTAATCATAATCATTACTTCTTTCGTGATAGGCACTATATAAAATTGAAGGCATTAAATCAGCTAAACTTGGGGTTAGGCTCCAAGTAACTGGGAATGTATCATTTTCTCTACCTACAGCATTCATAAAGGTTCCAGCAAATAATGAAGTGTTTTGCCACATAGTTGCATTATCTCCATCACTTACGATAAATGAAACATAATGTGTGTTATCACTAACTACTGTCTCATCTTTATTA
>JBBACV010000145.1:0-3866 GCA_041656835.1 Acholeplasmataceae bacterium
CATCGCGCTTATGGGTGATAGACGCGGTACGTACTTTCCAAGAGAGAGACCGAGTCGGCAGTATGTCTTGATCGCTGACGCAGGCGGCCCTACTGGAAAGAAAGAGTTGATTCCTATCTCAGCTTATCTGCCTCCTAACACCTTAAATGGCCCTGTCAAGACTTGGCTTAAGCAAGCAATTAACTCTGCGTTGCCTGTCAGCAAAGAGGTTCAGAAGCTTAAGGATAAAGGCTTTACCGACGACCAGATATCCATACGACTCGTTAATAGACCGTCTGAGTCTACCTTTGATGCTCCCGGCTCAGTGACAGCTATTGATACGATCTTAAAGCTTGCTGAAGAGAAAGTGCTCAATGACGACAATATAACACAGACTGAGGTCGACCTGCTCAATGCTATGAGTCAAAGGATATCTCTGGCCGTAGGCGACATCTATAAACAGAAGGGCGCTTTAAAGTCACGTATGGCTAGAGCAGCAGAGCACTGGGAAGGATATGAGTCTGACCCGTTGAAAGCAGCGTCTGCTCACGCGCAACGACTTGCGGCTGGTATCTCACGCAGAACAACTACACGCGGTATGCTTGAGGCTTTTACTGGACGTGACGTGTCATTCAAGGAATACCAGAAAGAGCATCCGAATGCCCAGTATAAAGAATACAGACAGTATGTCCGTGATAAGGCTGTTCATCCTGTAAAACAAAGACAACTGTATGACGACTTAAGAACTTATATGACGCATGTATCGCGGCCCGACACTAAGGTCGATCGCTTTGTTGGTTATCTTAAAGGTCTCGCAGTTCTTAAGTTCCTCGGCCTTCGTGCGAGTTCTGCGGTCATTAACTTAACTGGTCTTATGACTGCTGGCCCTGCTACACTCTCGACACATGCAAACATTTCGTTACTGCAAGCTACTAAGTTTATAGCAGAGGCTATTCCTAAGTACCTTAGTTATAGAGCTCATGTCATGCAGAAGAAAGGCTTGCTCTCTTCTGCAATGAAGGCTATGTTTAAACCCGGGAAACTCACGGCTGAGGATATAGCAATATTTGATGAGATCACTGCTAAGGGCCTTGATGAAGCACAGTTCAATCGTGAGACAATGCGGCAGCTCCAGAGTAAAGCTGGCGACTTCTGGAATAGCTTAATGTCTTTTGCTATGATGTTCTTCGGAGCTACTGAGCGCTTGAACCGTGCAGTAACTATTCATGCTGCACAACGTGCTCTTAAGATGAAAGATCCGAATCTGACACAGCAGTCTCTTCTGGACAAAAGTATCTTTATATCGAATAGAACCCATGGCATTTACGGTAAAGAAGCAAAACCATGGCTTGTCCAAAAAGTACCTTTCTTGGACCTTCCCTATACGTTCTTTAAGTACCAGCAAACATACTTGCTGAATGCTTGGGAACAAGGAGTTACATTTGGTAACGTGAAGAATGCGATGTTTATGCTCTTAGCTCCTGCGGTCTTAGCTGGTGCTGGCACATCGGTGTTTACGCCTGCAGCCTCTGCAGTTGCTTCAGTTATCATGCGGTCCTTCCGCATAAAGGGAGCGGATGATCCTGAGGAGGCATTGTATGAGTGGGCTGAGAAAACTCTTGGTTCAGATGCGTTCTTCAGAAACGGGTTTGCCGGTCTTGCTAACATTAACCTTAAGGGCTCTCTGCAGATCAACGCTCCTCTGCCTGACCTTTCTGACGGCTATGTAGGTCTTATGGGCGCTCCAGGAGCGGTGTTCACAGATATCATTAAGGGCTTTGTTGAGACCGAGAAGTATGGCTGGGTAAAAGGTATGGAGTCGTTTATGCCCACTGCAATCTCAAGTATCATGAAGGGACATCGTGAGTATACCGAGGGTGTCTCTGGTAAAGACTACTCGCCGATATTCTTTGGAGAGGGTCGTCTTAAGGGGTCTGCGATGGACTTTGCAATGCGGTCAATAGCTTTCAACCCTGCTCATATTTCTGGTCGTAGAGAAAAGCAGTGGAGAGAAAACCAGGTAAGACTTAATTACCAAAAAGACCGCAGCCTAGTTCTTGACAGGCTTAAGAAGCTGCTTACGCAAGGACCCGAGAATGCAACAGTAGAAGGATACGCCGAGCTGTATAAGACGATCGATGAGTATAACAACAGAGCAGCAACGGCCGATCCTAAGTACTACGTCCCGATGATTACGTCTAAGTGGCTTAATACTCAGATAAAACGAATAGCTACACCTGATAAGTATGAAAGGCTGAGAGAAATATGAAGATAGGCTGGCAAGTGGGACCACATGAATGGGCATTTAAATACTTAGCTGAGCACCTTATTAAAGCATTACCAGATTTTGAGCACGTTATGAATAAGCCTGGAGATATTGATATATTATTAGCTGTCGACAGTTTAAGACATTATAAAACTCTTAGTGATGCTATAGCGCATATAGATGGGAATAGGTGGCATAGTCATGGAGATTTTAAGTCTTGTGTTTGAGCTAGACTGCTGGAGTTGGGGATTAATTGCGCGGTACTTGCAGAAAGGCTTACAGCAAGACTTTATAGTTAAAACTGAATCTTTTTATAAATGGTATGAAAAAGCTAAGTGTGAAGGAGATTTGATCTTGAGTCAAAATGTTACACAAGTCCCTTATATTAAAGAGCTGGATAAAACTGTCTGTAGACTTGGCGGTAATAGAAGTTTCGCTGATGGAAAAGCACGCGTCTTTTTAGACAAAATCGCTAAATGCGCAGCTGTGATAGCAACTAACGAATATCTTAGTACTTTAGCAGGCTCTGTAAACGCGAACACTCAACTTATTCCTAATGGCCTTGATCTTGATATCTGGAAGCCTAAAAAGGGCCGTAAATGGCTTATAAAGCGACCTAGAGTAGGCTTTATAGGCAACATAATAAGTTATGAGAAGCGAGAATATAAAGGTTACGACTACGTGAAAGAAGCCTGTGATAGTCTTGGACTTAAGCTTCACGAAGCGTTATTTAGGGACAAACAAATACCTCACGACCAGATGAAAGAAAAATTTTGGGACAATATTGATATCTTCGTTTTACCTACACAGGGTGAAGGATGCTCCAATTCTATAATGGAAGCCACAGCATGCGGCATACCTATTATAACAACTAAGACTGCTGGCTTTCACGGCGAGCTCATGCAGCACAAAGAGAATGTGTTATTCTGTGAGCGGTCTACTGAGTCTATAAAGAAGCAACTTAAAGCTCTTATTGGAAATAAAGAACTATTTAAGAAGCTTCATTTGGGCAGTCGCGCATTTGCAGAACAGCACCATGATATAAATGTAATAGCAGATAAGTATCGGAAGTTATTTAAATCCTTATATTACAGCAGAGAGCATGAGGTGAAATAACTATGGCCAAAAAGAAACGTGACTATAAACGAGAGTATGAAATTTATCACGGTAAACCGGAACAGATTAAACGTAGGTCTCAACGTAATAAATCTCGTCGTCTTTTAGCACGAGCAGGTCTTGTGCATAAGGGTGACGGAAGAGATGTCCACCATAAGAATCATGATACATCTGATATGAGTAGGTCTAATCTTCAGCCGCTGGATAAAAGAAAAAATCGGAGTATTAAATAAAGGATTTGCTATGCCTCAAAATTCTGTTCCTAATGATCCTAATACCGTAATTCCAGCAGTAATAGCTTTTGGACTAGCCGTTTGTAGCGTGCTAGGCGCTGCATTTGCAGCGCTGTGTAAATGGACTTTTATTACCAAAAAAGAATGTGAACAACTAAGAAATAGATGTCAAGAGCATTGTCATGAGATACGCGAGACTGACAAAGAAATAAATAACTATAAGCTTGACCTCATATACCAGGAAGTCAAAATTAGCAGATCTAAGTTTGAAG
>JBBACV010000146.1:0-3860 GCA_041656835.1 Acholeplasmataceae bacterium
TAGTACCTGAACCATCCATATTAAAATTGGTTTCAACTGAGACCTCAGCTGGCCAACAAGCACTTAGTGCGACAGTAATTAATACTAACGCAAACAATGTAAATATTTTTTTCATTTTTTTCTCCTTTTTTTAATTTTCTTCTCCTAAATAAACAACATATTTATTTAGTTTTAAGGCAAATAAAGTGATTACTAAAATAATTACTAATAATATCCAGGCCATGGCTGATGCCATGCCCATATTTCTATCAGTCATCATTTGATCATATAAATAATAAGCATAATAATAAGTAGATCTACCGGGTCCTCCGTTTGTAACAATATAGGCTAAAGTAAAGACTTGAAATCCTCCGATTAAGCCCATAATAAAGTTAAAGAATATTGATGGGGTCATTAATGGTAAGGTAATATAAATTGTTTTCTTTAAAAAGCCAGCTCCATCAATTTCAGCAGATTCATAAAGTGAAGTTGGAATGTCTTGCATTTGAGCAAGATAAATAATCATTGAACCTCCTGATGTCCATAAACCCATTAAAATTAAAGTGAATTTAGATAGTGATTTATCGCTATACCATCCCAGTGGTTCTAATTTAAATAATTTATAAATAGGGCTTAATACTTCATTAATAATCCCAAAGCTAGGTTGAAATAACCATAACCATAATAATGATAAAGCAACAATACTAACAACATTTGGTAAATAAAATAAAGTTCTATATATACTCATACCTTTTACTTTATTATTAAGTAATAAAGCCAGTAAAATTCCAACAACCATCCCAAGCGGAACCGCAATTAAAACATGGTATAAAGTATTTCCTAAACTTAACCAGAAAATATCATCATTAGTAAAAAGAATTCGGTAATTAGCAAACCCTATAAACCTTGGCGCCTGAATCATATCATAACTAGTAAAACTAATATAAAGTGATGCTAAAAATGGAAAGGCTCCAAATAATATAATTCCTAATATCCAAGGTGAGGCAAATAAATACCCCATAATTCCTTCTTGTTTTTTTAAACTAGTTAAGGTTGTTTTTTTAGCCATCATAAACTCCTAGTGAGTTGCTTCATAATTAGATTTTTTACGTAAATAATATGCTCTCGCATCTTCTAAAGTTTTTACAGCAGTTTTTTCGCCATCTAAAAAAGCGTTATAAAATGGTTGCCAGTCATTACCATGCCAAGATGGTGCATAAGGAATATAAATTTTATCCCTAGCATTATCCACTTCTTTTAATAAAGCTTTTAAAATTGGTTTATCTTCTGTATACTCTTCCATCGCACTAATATGGCTCATTAGCCAACCATTAGCAATCGCTAGTTCAATTTGAACTTCTTTACTCATTAAATATTTTAAAAAGTCAAAGGCTGCTAGTTTATGTTCTTCATTTCTTTTTCCGTTATCATACATTTCAATTGAAAACCCTGAACCCCAATTAACATTAACACCATCTTCATCAGGAATAGGTATCGTAGTTACGCCATAATTAAATGAAGCATTCGCATCAACAATTTTTTGATTTAAACCGTCATCATCAACAATCATAACAACTCTTTCTGAGGCAAAAGGATTAATTCCTAAGAGTTCGTTTCCTTCACCAAAAGTTTTTAATTGATTTCTTGAAAACTCACTATTAAAATCTTTAATCCAGTCTAAAACCTCTGCATGTTTTGGTGTATTTAAGGTTGGATTTTTATCTTCATCAAAAAAGTCAAGTCCGGTTTGCCATAGCCAACCATGATATGTGGCATTTCCGTATGTTGGATCAAAACCAATTCTAGTTATTCTTCCTTGACTATCAACTTCATCAAAGTTTTTAGCAAATGTTTTTAATTCGCTCCATGTAGTTGGAAGATCTTCTTCACTAAAGCCTTTTTCTTCGATAATATCTAAGTTATAATATAACGCTCTAGCAGTTGCTGAAAAAGGCATTGCATAAAGGTTATCGTTATAAGTTGCAAATTCTAATTGACTATCTCTAAACTCATCTAAATCGATATTATTATCGCTTGTATCATTATCAATTAATTCAGTTAAATTAAATAATACTTTCCCACTCGCACGAGCTTCAACATCATCAATCGTTGATAAACCAAGACTCGGAGTTGTTTTAGATGAAATAGCAATCCCAATTTTATCCCAGTAGTCCCAGAAAGAAAATCCGGTTCCTGTTACTAAAACTTTATCTTGAGAATTATTATAATTATTAATAATTCTTCGCATCGGTGAATAAGATGGTGAGCCAACTGGACTCATATGCCAAAAATTAATTTTTATTTTACCTGAGTCTTCACCGTTTGTACAAGCGACTAAAATAAAGATTAAAATTACATTGACTATTAGTGTAAATATTTTTTTCATTTTTTTATCCTTCCTATCCTTTAATTCCAGTAAAACTAATGCCTTCAATAAAAGTCTTTTGAGCACTAAAGAATATTATTAATGTTGGTAACATTATTAATATCGATGCCGCCATCATTAGATCATAGCGGCCACCAAACTGAGTTTGAAATGATCTAAGACCTAAAGCTAGAGTCCATTTCTCGGGATCAGTTAAAAAGATTAATGGTCCAAAGTAATCATTCCACGTTGCCATAAAAACAAATAACGCAACTGTTACAATTGCTGGCTTTGTTAATGGCAACATAATATGCCAAAAGATTTGAAAATGATTTGCTCCATCGATTAAGGCACTTTCTGATAAATCTTTTGGAATATTCATAAAAAACTGTCTTAACATAAAAATATAAAATGCTGCACCACCACCAAAAAATGCTGGTACTACCATTGGCAAAATCGTTCCTAACCAACCAATTTGAGCATACATAATATAACTAGGGATTAAGATTATTTGTAGAGGGATCATTAAGGTAGCTAATAAAACAATAAACCATTTATCACGACCTCGCCATTTTAATTTGGCAAAGGCATAAGCACTTAAGGTTGCTGAAAAGATTGTCCCCAACATGACAAGTGACACAATAACAATACTATTTTTTAAATAAAGTAAAAATGGAATTGATTTAACTGCGGTACTAAAATTACTCCACATCGGATTTTTTGGGAAAAATGAATCTGAACCCATTAATAATTCCTGAGGTGTTTTTAAAGCGGTAAATAACATCCATAAAAACGGAAAAACAAATATAAATGAAGTAATTATTAAAACTAAATGAATAATTCCTTTTTTTAAATTATCTTTTCTTCTTTTATTCCACCAAGGTCTTTTTAATTCTTCTTTAATAATCATAGCGCCTCCTTGATTTCTACTAAACTTATAAATCTTGGTTTGTAAACTCGGTAATCACTCATATTATGTTCCCAACTATATGTATTAGTGTTATATGATATTAATATTTCATCTGATTTAGATAAATGAGGATGAGCCTTTGCGTTATATGAATAAGTAGTACTTTGATAAATTTCTGGTTCAGGACATAAATAAATTATTTGTGGTTTACTAAATGGCCCCCATAAATTATCACCGATTGAAAAAGCTACTTGAGCAGTATTAACATCATATGTAAAGACTGCGATATATTTACCCTTATTTTTCCCACTTCTTATTTCACTAACTGAAAACTCAGTTGAAATATGTGGAAGTAAAGTTGTGGCATCTTTCATATTAGATACCCATTTACCATTATGATAATATTCATAATCATCAAAATATTTATAATTATCTTTATGAACTCTTCCTAAAACTAAATCTCTAGCTCCAAATGCCGTTTTATTACCATATACATAGATATATTCATCAGGATTTAAGGCATTAGCTTCTTTTGTGTTAGGAAATACTCCTCCTCCAAACCACCACTCGGTAACACCATCTTTTTGAAGAAGAGGTGCTCTTTTT
>JBBACV010000147.1:0-3808 GCA_041656835.1 Acholeplasmataceae bacterium
TCGATGAAGCGATAGAGAAAACTGTCAGCTGGTACGTGAGGAACCATGTCTAGGGAACAGGTTCTTGTCGTCTCTTGCATTATGCCCGGTATCGGTGGTCAGGACTCTGGCAATCAAGGATTTCTTACTGCTCGCGCAATGCGACGACACCTTGGCTGGGATGCTAAATGTCTTGTATTCCAGCGCAACTACCTTGGTTATGATTACGACTGGGTGTACCTCGAGAACGTCACGCGTGACATTGTGATGGACTACGCCAGGGACTGTAGCTTTTTCGTATTCATGGACTGTGTTGCAACTGATCCGGCTGTCCGGTTCAATGATTTTCTTACTCGTGATAATCATTGTGTTCTTGGCGTCGGGTCTGGACTTCGTCGGAGTGTTGACTACACTCTTATGAATCAGATTAAGCGTAACGTTCGTGTCATAGTTCCTCCACAGGACGAGAGCTTGTGTACGCATTTATGCGGCGTGCCATTTGATTTTGTCATCATCGATATTGATAAAATCGATGCTATTAAAGAGGACAAAAATAACGAGTTCACTGTTTGTCATGCTCATACCAGTCCATCCACTAAGGGTGGCGACGTTATCCAGTCAGTGCTTGCTGATCATCCGGAGATCAAGTCTGACGAGATTCATTCCCTTCCCTGGCCAGAGGCTATAAAACGTAAATCTCGTGCCCATGTTATTATTGATAGCCTCACTATGCCGACTTATGGACTTAATACCCTTGAGTCTGGTGTGCTTCGCCAACACTGCATTACAAACATTGGTCCGTGGTGTTATATGATTCATCCCGACTTCCCGTTCATGTCGGTCAATCCACTTGTCACTGGTAAGAGCGTTCGTGATGGTGTAGAGTCGTCGCTGCTCGATCTCTATAACAATCTCGATTCGTATGACCATGTACTCGACGAAGCCGACCGTTGGGTCAGATCTCATCATCATTCAAGTGTCGTAGCCGAAAAATGGAAGTGGTATGTCAAATGGTCTCTGAACCGCTGAACTACAGAACCGACGGTGAGGTTTTCATCAAGAGTCCTGAAAACGTCCACCTTGGTGAAAACGTGTTCATAGGTCATGGCGCGTTCATCGATGGATACTACACTGGGCCAGGCGTTACTATCGGTGACAATTCTTGGATCGGTCAGCAGTGCTTCCTCCATGGTGCTGGCGGCATCTTTATCGGTCGCGATGTTGGTGTTGCTCCTGGTGTCACCATAATCACGTCTTGTCACACTTTGGTCGGGTGTGGTCCTATAATTCGAAATCCTATCGAGTTCAAAGAAGTGCGACTTGATGATGGTTGTGATATCGGTGTCGGCGCTATTATTTATGCTGGTGTCACAATTGGCACTGGTGCCCAAGTCGCAGCTGGTGCTGTTGTTATACATGATGTTCCTGAATATGCTATAGTTGCTGGCATCCCAGCAAAGGTTGCCACGTTTAGGAGATGAAATATGAGACTAAGTTACTGTCTATATGGTATGGATCCGACTAATCCTGTTGAGGATCCTAAGAAAGGTCCAGAGAAGACTCCTGCGGTCGGTCTCGGTGGACTGTTTCAGTGGGCCGAGGCGTTTAATCGTGCTGGAGGCCATGGTGTCATTTTTCCGTTATTGACTCCCGAGCTCATCGACACATTCGACATTATCCACGTCAACTGGACTCCTCATAACCAGAACTACATTCTATCTCTGCGCGAGAATATCAAAGGCGATACCAAACTCATTGCTAACGTCGATTACACCATTAGTGCTTGGAGCGGCGTTGACCCATACGTCCTCAAGGCTTCCCTTGATCAATGTGATATGGTGTTCCACGTCGAACCATTCGGTGCTGCCAGGTTGAGCGACTTTCTTGGTCGCAAGGTCCACGTGCTTCCACATCCAGTTGATGTGCACGGCATTAAACGGCTTGGAGTTGCTAAGCCTACCATGGATCCTGTTACCTTATCGTTTCAGTATCATCGTTACAAAGACACCTGGGATCCCTACTTCTACGCGATGCGCCCTCTTCGCGACGAGTATGGAATTCGTACTGCCCTTTGTAATGCCGGTGGCGGACCAAAGCATGGCGTCGCAATCGAGTCGCTGTTTGACTTGATATATCATCGCTGTGATTATATCGAGTATCTTGAGCTGCTGTCTCAGATGTATCTCAACGTTGATGTCCCTCCAGACATCACGTATGGTCGTGGTATAATTGATGCTGCAGCCATCGGTCTTCCGACTGTCGGATATGCTCGTACTCTCGCTGCTAATATAATATATCCAGAGCTTGTGGTTCGTGATTGTTATGACACTCTTGAGATTCGCGAGAAGGTTCGTACATTGCTGGATGATCCTGATCTCGCTGCTACTCTTGCCGTTGAAGGATCCAAGCGATGTGAGTATTTTTCGTTGACCTCGTCGCTTGATCGTATGGTTGCTGCGTTGGAGTCCGAGGGCCTTGTATGAGAGTCCTTTTAATCGGTGTCGACTGGGACAATGGTGGCCTGTTTAACTCGCTTGCCAAGGCGTTTCGCAACGTCCTTGGCATAGACGCGATGCAGCTAGTTGGCCAGACGTCCTATCTTGGCTACGACTACGACTGGAAAATTGGCGAGGTCGACCCTGCAGAAGTTATGGACTACGCTAAAGATTGCGACTTCTTTATATTCGAGGATGTCCCGTTCAGTAGTGCCCAGTTTCCGTTCTCTAATTATCTCCGTCCTGGCAACTGTTGCATCTGTGGCACAGGTACTGGTCTATTCGTCAATATGGACCGTATTCTCCAGACCCAGTTGAATACTGGTATACCAGTTCTGCTCCCCTTAAAGTCTGGAGAGCAGTTCTACCACAAGCTCATGATCACTCCGCTCGATTTTGTCATCATAGACACGAAGCGTATTTCAGATCTTACTCGCGGTATTAAACGTAACGACGTTGTCACATTCTGCCATTCTCCTACCAGCACTGCTAAAAAGGGCACATCTCTTATCGACGATGTTATTGGTCAGTTTCATGACCTTAGTTATGAGTACATAACTGGCAAATCGTGGGAGGAAGCCATAAAAGCAAAGGCTCGGTCTCATGTGCTCATAAATAGTGTCGGCGGTAGGACGTATGGGTTGAATTGCCTTGAGGGTCTCGCGATGGGCCAGCAAGTCATTACCGATCTAGGTCCGTGGACGTTCATGATGCATCCCGATATCCCTATGACTACTGTTAACCCGTTGTCTCTTGGTCGGAATTACAAGTTTGACGGCGCTCTGTACGATATGCGAGCTGGTCTTGCTGAAGCTATCCAGCGCTTCAAGTCGATGGATCCTGATGAATTGTATAACGAACGTGGTGTTGAATGGGTTGAGAAACAGAACAGTGCAGAAGTGGTCTGTGAAAGATGGAAATGGTTTTTCCGGATGATGTTAAGAAGAGGTGATATACCATGATTCTCGTGACAGGTGCTGCAGGATTCGTTGGTCGATATGTTGTTGACCAATTGGTGCAGAATGGTGAAGATGTGCTTGCTCTCGTGCATGGCAGTCGTGGTCTTCGTTATTACTCGGATAAGAATATCCCGTGCGTCATGATTAATGTTGCTTTCAAGGACGATCTTGAAACTTATCTTCCACCTGATGATGTCAATTCCATAGTTCACTGCGCCGGTCTTCTTTCTATCGACGCCCCTAAATGGACCGCTGAGAACTATTTCGATACGAACATCAAAGGCATGTATAACATTCTCGAATATGCTCGTGAGGTTGGCTGCAAGAAAATTGTTAACATCGCAACTCACTCAGATACCAGCAGATCCCCCGAGA
>JBBACV010000148.1:0-3801 GCA_041656835.1 Acholeplasmataceae bacterium
CTATCACACAGACTACTTTAAATTTACCTGAGACTGACTCTAAAAAAGATGAAATATTTAATGGTTTGGGTATTTCAAGTGATAACGAAGAAGCTAACCAAAATTATAAGTATATTATTGAAACAACAAGTAGACTTTTTATCCAAGAAAAAAAGGGTACTTACAATGCTAAACCTGTGAATAAAGAAAAAATCAAGGATGATTTAAAGAAAGATTTTGGTGAAAGATTTAAGGATAATACTGACGCCCAAAGACTTTTTGACAACTTGGTTAGTCACTATATGGATAACACACTTGATGAACTAGAAGCTAAGACAATGTTCATACCAAAGATTAAAACAGAAGATTTTGGTGAAGAAGAGTATATTATTAAAGATTTTGATTTAGATATGTCTAATATGAAATATGTACCATTAAAGAATGACATCATTTACAAAAATCTTATTGATTATAATGAACAATCAATAAAAAGAGTTGATGACGGATTTGAAATTGAGTCATTCAAGCCTGAAAAGAAATTAGTTGATCATATTAGAGATATATCCGAAATTGATTATGAAAAGTGTTCGACTATTATCCAAAAGATTGTCATGCAGTTTCTAAATCATTATAGAGAAAAATATGATGAAGATGATGTTAGAAATATAGTCCTTGGGTATCTTAAAGATATAATTAACAATTTTAAAACTCAATTATTACAAAATTTAGCTGTTAAGTATGATGGTATTGTTGAAATTATATCAGAAATAGAAACCGTTATTTATGGTGATGCTCTAGATCGACATGCTGATACTGAAATAAAGAATATACATGAGCCTTCAGGAGATAAAAACATAAAATCTCTTATATATGATGGTGCAAAAAAATCAGTAAAAACACCATTTAAATTTGATAGTGAACCTGAAAGAAAGTTCGCGATTGTATGTGAAGATTCTGAAGATGTAATCCAATGGCTTAGACCAGCAGCAAAACAATTTAACATTACATATAATAGAGGTAAAAGATATCAACCCGATTTTGTTGTAGAGGATAAGGACACCTATTATCTAGTAGAAGTTAAAAGTAGAAAAGAACTTAATGATCCTATTGTACTAGCAAAGAAAGATAGAGCAATTAGTTACTGTAAGATTGCTAGCGAATATAACAAAGCTCATGGATATAAACCATTTAAGTATTTGTTTATTCCGCATGATGAAATTGAAACAAATTCTAGTTTTTCTGTTCTTATAAAGCGTTTTATTCAAAATAATTAAAAAATTAAAGGGAGTGATGGTGTGAGTATCTCAGATAAATTTAATAGGTTTTACGATAAAATTAAAATGTCGCATGATGATATAACGTTGGTTTCTAGTAGATATGAAAGGATTTCCTATTTGCTAAGTACAGAATATTATGGAAGACCAACCAAAGATTATAGTTTATATGTTGGGTCATATGGTAGAGATACAGAAGTGTCAATCAGTGATATTGATATGTTATTTAGGTTGCCATTTAAAAAGTATGAACAATATAACAACTATGCCTCTAATGGACAATCAGCCCTACTTCAAGAAGTGAAAAATGTTATCAGTAAGACTTATTCACGAACTATTTTAAAGGGTGATGGTCAAATCATTTCAGTTACATTTTCAGATGGAATCACATTTGAAATTTTACCAGCATTTATCAATGAAGGGCATAAATCATTCACTTATGCTGATTCAAACTTTGGAGGAAGTTGGAAAGTGACATCTCCTAAAGAGGAGCAGAGAGCTATACAAGAAATAAATAATGATACAAACAAGAATTTGAAGAAGTTATGTAGAATGATGAGAATTTGGAAGAATGAAAATAATGTAAAAATTCCAGGGATTTTAATAGATATACTGGCATATAAGTTTATGAAAGATTATGAATATAGAGATAAGTCGTTTTATTACTATGATTGGTTAACTAGAGATTTTTTGAAATATATGTCTGAAATCCCTAAAGAGCAAAACAAGTGGCAAGTTATGGGGAGTAATAGATTTATTACTCATACTGATGATTTTAGATATAAAGCAAAAGTCTCTTATAATGTTTCAGTAGTTGCTATAGAAAAAGAAAAAATCAACACAGAAGCAGCAAATCAAGAATGGAGAAAAATATATGGAAGAAAATTTGAAGGTTAGAGAAAACATCCGTAAACAGATTAAAGAAAATTTTGGAAGAATTTTATATACTTACACATCTCATATAAAGATGGCTCAAATTTTACAAAAAAAAGACTCAGTTTTAAGAATATTTCAAATTGTTTTAGCGGCATTATCTGGTTCATCCTTGTTTTCATTGATTTTTACTAGTGAAAAGTTGATTGCTATATTAGGAACAATCATTGCGATTATTCTGGTCATTATTTCAAGCTTATCTAAGTCTTTTTATTTTAGCGAAAGAGCAAATCAGCATGTGTTAGCTCATAATTCTTTTTGGGAGATCAAGGAAAGATATATGTCCTTAATTACGGATTTTGATGTACTTGATTTGAAAGAGATACAAAAAGTTAGAGATCAGTTGATTGAGAAAACGAGTATAATTAATCAAAGTTATCCAAAAACTAGTAAAAAAGCTTATGAATTAACACAAAGAGCATTACAAAATGAAGAGGAACAAAGTTTTAATAACGGAGAACTTGATAACTTTTTACCTACTAAAGATTTATAGAAGAATCATAAGGATGTTTCGTTGTACAATCTTAAAAGGGAGTAATATTATGATTGAAAAGTTTATTCAAATTGGACGAGAAACAATTTTTTTAGATTTCAAACAAACAATTTCTTTTGATTATGACAAAATTGATCTAATACGAGATATAATAGCTTTTGCAAACAACGACTACGAGGGAGATAAATTCATAGTTTATGGCATAAAAGAAAAGGAAGGTAATCTTGACATTGTAGGGTTAGATAATATAGATTTTGGTGATGCTGCAGAATATCAAAGTTTGTTATCAGAGAAAGTTGAGCCTCATATTGAAATTGATTTTATAAAAGAAAAATATAAGGAAAAAGATTTTTTAATTCTAAAAATAAAGGCTGAGACAAATTTACGTCCATTTATGGTCAAAAATAAGTACTCTTACAATGAAAGTAAAAAACAATTATCTGTAGGAGAAGCGTGGATTAGAAAAGGTACATTTAAGTCTATAATGATAAGATCTGATTATGAAAATATCTACAAAAAAAGAGTTGATCCATTAGTAGTAAGACTTAGAGATAATGAGTTGTTTATTAACAATCAAGATCCAGCCAGATTGGAAGTTATTATTAAAAATACATCAGATATGCAAAGAGTCTTTACAGATATATTTTTGATGATTGAGGACATCAATCATAATAAGCTCACAGTATCCAAAATGCATAGGTTTGTGAATCAAGACAAAGTTCAAAAGGGAAATTTTATTTCTGACCTTTCTTTAACTGTTCCAGCTAAGACTGAAATAGCAGGTACTGCTGAATTCGATTTCAACACGTCTCAAGCTGTCATAGTAGGACTTAACGAATATGGGGAAGGTGAAACGGGTTATATTTTCAATCTTAAGTTTAGATATGACATAGATCGAGAATACATCTATACATTTGAAAATTGCAGTATATATGGAAAGGGAGCAATACTCAGAAAAGTCATAGGGTTAAGAAAGAGAAAAATATGAACTTTTAGCATTATTTATAGTAAAGTTAGTCTAGAGGTTGTAGTAAAGTTAGTCTAGAGGTTATCAAAAACAGTGATAAAGTCCATAATGACAAGACATAGATTTTTAGAGATTTGAAATATTCTTTCAAGTCT
>JBBACV010000149.1:0-3797 GCA_041656835.1 Acholeplasmataceae bacterium
TCGGCGTCATTGCTGCCGTTTAAGGTGTATGAGGCATATTTCAGATTAGTCAGTGGTGATCCACCGACGTTCTTTACCGTTACGGTGCATGTGAGGAATTCTCCAACCATTACTTCAGTGTCGTTGAATGTGATGCTTTCGATACTGATTAGACCAACCGTCTTCAGTGTGTATGATTTGCTCACATCTGCAACTCCGACTGGAACGATATCTTCAATAGTCGTATATCCAACTTTCCTGAGTTGGATTGTGTATGTAGTGCTTGCCGTTACCTGTAAAGACGCCGGTGTTACGGCGCCGGTGTTGATCCAGTTGTCATAGATGTCTTTAAACCAGACCTGGGCACCGGTCGGGGTTGATGCTATGTTTAGCAACACCTCAGCCGGTGTGACGTTTGCAGACGAACAGAGTTCTTCAGCCATATTTGATAATAGTCAGAAAACCTTTATAACACTTGCGGCAAATTCTTGCATATGAGTAGAGAACACAAGATTGTAGCAGCAACTCTTCCGTGTAGAGGGGATATTTCCAACGGGGAGGCGAAGTTTCGGTTTGTCATAGTTGCATGGTTTAGACCAAACGGAGAAATACACGAATATTCGACACATATGGAAATTCTACCCGGACAGCCCGGTTTTACCGAGGGGTTACATGATGGTAATTATAACCGAAGGTGGGAAGACGCATTTCGCGAGTTCTCCGAGCGTGTGACACGCCACAACATGGCCTTTCGTGCAGGCAACGTCAGCCATATCCCGGGGCTTGACTACATGGACTGTGGGTGTGATTTGCACTATGATAACAACGAATGGATGGAGAACGACAGCAGGCAACTGTGTAAAATAGACGCTCTTCACATGTCGGATTCTGAACTTGAGGATACTCTTGAACGGTTAACCGGAAGTACTATTACACCGGAAACAGAGATGCAAATTGATGTTTTGATAAACGAGATCCAGCGAAGAGACGATATTGAAGCGGTGGGCCCACGGAACATCATCGACGCCGATAGGAAACATTACATACAGGAGCGGGCTGAGAAACAGAGACGTAAGCTCAGCAAAGAGGGCAAAGGCAAGTATATCGAGGGGAGTTAAGCCTGGAACCCATATGTCTGTATTTGACGGGTTGAAGAAAAACCAGTTCTTTAACCTGTTCTTGGCTTGTTTCTGTTTCACAGCCGCACTGTACGGTTTGCGGGTTAATACTATTGTGGGAACGTTCATCGTTATTTTAGGTACGATGTTTCTTATCCGGTCGTCGTCGGGTTAGTTTGCGTAGAACGGTTGTTCTGCGAAACCAACCAGAAGGTTAATAAACCTTCAAAACAACTACCTGGTATGCAGTATGAATTTCTGGAGCAGGACATTGCTGATGCTGCCATCGAGATGGGTGAGTTTCACGGTTTTGACCACCTCCTGATGAACGAGGTGCTTCGCCACAGGGTTGCGGGGCTGAACATCACCGAGACAGTGAAAGCAACGGGGCTTTCCCGGAGCACGGTTAGCAAGTATATCAAGATCCTTCGGTTGCTGAGACCGGCAGAACACCTCTGGCTCGTAATGTCAGCGTTGCGTGTCCCTGGATACGGGCTTCTTTCTTACACCCCGGGTGATTGAAGTGGGCGTGATCAAGTCACATGCTGGTAGGTATACGAGTAAGAAGGCAGCCGACGAGTATGCCGATTACCTTAAAAAAGAGGGGTATATTGCCATTGTTGATACCGCAACGGTCTACGACGTGTTTATATTCAGAAACAAGGAGCGGGGTTTGGAATGAAGAATTACGAGTGGGAAAGTAAGTGTTATGAGGTTGAGTACAACACGTCTAACTTTGGAATGTCTAGACGCTGGTGTTACATATTTGCAGGTACGCCGGAAGAAGCGGCGAGGATATTCAGCGAGAAGAAGTATTGGCAGTGGGTGTTTGTGTCTCTGAAAGAGATGGGGAAAGCGTTTGACAAAAATTCGGAGAAGGTTGATTGAAATGTGCGAGGTAAGTGCATCGGCAATAACGAGAACCGTTGATATTGAAAGCAGCGACGGTTCAGTAATTTCTATAGTTGCAAAACACATCGCTTCGGTAATGGTTGAAAAAATTGGAGGAACTGGGAGGGTGTGCGTCACCTATATAGGTGGTAATTACGAAATAGGGGTTTATGAATACACGAAAGCGGTTTACATAAGGCACAAAATACTTGAAAATGCTGCAAGAATATCGGGATTTAGGTATTGAAATGGACGCAAACGAGAAAGAAATGTTTGGGATGATGTATTTCGCCGGTGGTATCGGTGTAGCCTCTTTTGGATATTTGCTCACGTTGGAACACACGATACCGGGGTTAGATGCATATATGCTTGGCTTATTCGCAGGTGTGGTTGCGTATGCATTTTGGCAACATGCCCGCAAAGTCGCGAGTTCGTCAAATGGAAATTCTGCGACAAAGGAGGACGAATGATTACAGCAGAAGAGTGGTCACCAATTGGATATACGATTGGCATATTGATTGTTTGGATTTCCTACTGGTTGTATGTAAGACATTGGCCTACGGGGTTGGTGTGAGGAGGAAAAATGAATCGCGACATAATTAGAAGAGTAGTGTGTCCTAAACAGGGGAAAGAGGAAGTTCCGTTATCAGACTGCTGGAAATGTGACTTCTTTGAGGGGTATGCGGGCGCAGGATATAACGAAATCAGTTGTTCTTACTATGTGGGTGAAAAGCGGTCAACTACCCACGGATAAATCCGTGGGCTTGCACCTGAGGTAAACCATGTTCGATAAACCCCGATACAATGGGCAGGTTGACGGCTACCCGATCTCTGATATTCAGAGCAGCAACGGTATCAGCAGGAGCAGAGAACCCGCAACTGATACAAGAAAAAAAGTCTCGATTAGGTCGATTCAGTTTGGAAATGGTATGGCAATGAGGACATTCCTGCGAAGTATAAGCCGCGTTAATATCAATGAACCCTACACCGGCAAGGTCGGCTTTGTATTCAATAAAATTCCTGAGCTGGTAGAAACTCCAAGAGTGGTGTCGGCTTCTCTGCGACTTTCTAACGGTTGTCCTCTCCCTGATACCAGTCAAATCTTCAACGGCAATCAAGGATTCGGTGTCTTTTGCCTTAGCGACAATCTTCTTAGAGATACAGTGGTTAACGTCCCGGTGGAATCTTCCCTCACGTTTCCCGATCTTCTTCAGATGGCGTTTCGCAGACTTCGTTCCGACCCTCTGAAGTGCCGATCGGATCGTAGCAGTCCGTTCACGAACGTCATCAATCTTCTTGCCAGAGAATACTTCTCCGGTGCTATCGGTGGCAATGTTGACAATACCAAGATCAACACCAAGAACATTCTTCGGGACGATCACCGGGTCAGAAGGAGCATCAACAACAACGGCGATAAAGAACTTCCCGTTTCGGTAGATAAGGTCAGCCTGACCACGAACCTGTTTGTGGTCAAGGGATCTGTATTCACCAATTTTTACCGGGAGTTTCAGTCTGCCATTCAGGGTTGTTATAGAGATACGATCAAGTCCTTTCCACGAAAGGTTTCTCTGGTCATACACGATAGCACCTTCGGGTTTGAAAGTGGGTTGGATGCTCCTGTCCCGCTTGTATACTTCAGCAACCTTCGCAATCACACGGATTGCCATCTGTGCAGAAAGGTTGTATCTCTCCTTTATGGTGTAATACACTTCCTTCTGCAACTTGATTTTATTGGCGGTGTGCGTATGAAAAGCAACTTCAGCAACCTCGTTACAAGCAGCGTTAAATTGATGCATGGTTTGGATGAGA
>JBBACV010000150.1:0-3796 GCA_041656835.1 Acholeplasmataceae bacterium
ATCACTGGTATTGAAACAAAACGTAAAGAAGTTGAATATGCCTTAAAAGGTGAAGCTGTTGCTTTAAAGCTAGCTTTTCCAAATGAAGAGCCTGCGGCTTTAGCAAGCAATGATGTGGTTTTCGCAAACGATCAAGTTAGATTCGTTAATTCATTTAAAGCGCTAATCTCACTTCCAGGACGCAAGACACCTGTTTTTAATGGCTACAAACCACAAGTTAAGTTCTATAGTAGCTATCAAACGGGTAAAATTTTATTTGATACACCAGAGATGATCATGCCTACGGATGTCGATGTTCCTGTAACCGTTCAGTTAGATGCAGGCATCTTTATGCCAATCATTGATGGAGGACGTTTAACAATTATGGAGGGTGGTAGAGATATGGGTTATATTATCATCTCACCTGATAAGTAATAAAGTTTATTAAATCATTTTGGGACTAAATAGCAAATAAGAAGTCGTCAAACTTCTAAGGGCTTTTAGTCCCTTTTTTATAGGAATGAACCTATTAATCTTAAATAAGTAGATAGTTACCTTGGTGTATTATTAAGATAATAACTAGTAGTCTCTTGTGTAAAGATAATCTCTTATGATACTATGATTAAAAGAGGTGAATATCAATTAAACTTAATGTATTCTCTACAAAGAAAATAGAATATACAGGAAACATTAAAACTAAAAAGTAATTATCAATCGTTTTTTATTAAATGATACCGTTTCAACCGACAATCAAGATGAATGCGAAAAAGGTAAAAAGTCTTACTATCAAGTGATTGGGTTATCAAATGTGGATGCTGTAAGACAGTTTTTGTCCCAATTTGAAGTGGATGATTTGGTGATAGAAGATATCTTTAATGTTCAACAAAGAAATAAATTAGAAACCCATGAATCGTATTTATTTGGCGCTTTTAAAACGTATGAACTTGTGGATTACACGATGAATGAATCATACATTTCTTTAATTTTATTTAAAGATGTGTTCATGAGTTTTCATGAAAGTGAACCGATATTTTTAAAAGGTTTAACAAGCCGGTTAGAAAATATTTCTTTTAAAGAAGAAACGGCTGACTTGGTGTTTTATCATTTAATGGATGTCATTACGGATAAACATCTTTTAATCCATGATTCGATTGAACAACAGTTTAACCTTGTTGAAGAAGAAATCTTGGAATACAAGAAAGCCGATCAAGAAATGATTTATCAAGTGAGAAAACACTTACTGAAACTATCAGCCGTGGTAACGCCACTTTATGACCAACTAACCAAAACATTAAAAGAACCCAATGACCTTTTTAACACGCGGTATGAAACACTTTATTTTGACCTCTTTGATCACTTAAAAAGACTTGATGACAAAATCAATCAAAGTAAAGAGTTAATGCGTCATTTACTTGATTTACAAATGAACAACCAATCGAATAGAATGAATAAGATCATGGGAGCACTCACAGTCTTTAGCGCCATGTTTATTCCCGCTACTTTTATTACGGGATTCTTCGGTATGAACTTTGTTAATTTTGATTTTCAAAAACATGATTATGGTGTCTTTATTGTACCTGGTGCTTGTTTTGCAAATTGATTACAAGGAAAATCAAGTATTTCTAAACCATTTTCCTGATATTTTTTATAAAGCCACTGTAGGCCTTCATACTGAGGTGTAAAGAAGCATTTAGTTGCTGTATTAACTATTAGTAGAACTTTGCCACTGTATTTTTCTAGTTCAACAACATTATTATTAATATCTTCTAGTTTTATTTGATATAAACTCATATTAATTCCTAATAATATAAAAACTCAAAATATTAATTTCAGTTTTATATTAAACTCTTTCTTTAATGTATCTATTATGCTACATATTTTTTTAAATTTTAAATTTACGTTACTAATTTCTTTCTTTTTCTTATCAAAAATTAATTTTTCCCACAATCAAATGTTTACGGTTATTCTTATAAGAAGTTGAAAATATCTTAACTAACCAAACCAAATCAGCTAATAAGAATATAATAAATGTCAACCCGACTAAGATAAAATATTTAAATCATTTTACTTATAATCATTATGCCACTTTTTATCAATTGGTCTATCAAATGTTAAATAAATGCAACTATCTTAAACATTTTTCTCAAATCGTTCAAAACTACCCCCTATGGTAAAAAGTAGGGTAATTGTTAAAAAGTTGATTAGTAAAAGAAAAAGAGACCTATAAATAGCCTAATTTATGACTACTAAAGGTCTCTATATTCATTTTTTAAACTGGCGGATAGGAAATTTATCCCTATCTGCCAAACAAAAAAAGGCCTGATACGATTGTATCAAACCTATTCTATCAACTTGGGTCATTAGACCTATATTGATACAAGAGCGCACCCCTGCCTAAAATTAGCGCACCCTTGTAAGATTTTACGCACCCTTAAACGATACGTTTGTTATGCTATTATTTAGTAAACCTCAAAACAAATTTATTTTCTAGTAAATTTATAAAAGCTAATATCAAATATAACTTTTTTCGATTAAAACAGGTGTATAGTATGTTATTGGGTTATTATCATTTTTTATTTGAACAACATTTCCCCATCCATAAAGATCCCCATTCAAATCATAATAAAACACACCTAAACTTGTAATAAAAAAATCTTTAACATTTGAAGTAATTAGCACTGGTGTTCTACTACCATTAGATTCGCCATTTCCTAATGTCACATTACCATTGAAAAAACTACTAAATAATCCCCATGCATATAATTCATTATTATGTGTTATTCCAACAGTTATACCCGCTAATCCTGATATTGATTTAAAGTCATCGTGAGTCTTAATGGGTTTATAACTAATAGGTTGTACTAAATCGATAGACTGATCGTTGTTATACTTTGATCGCCCATTTCCAAAGTCACCATAGTCATTACTACCCCAACTATAAACTTCACCATTAAATTTAATTCCAGTTCCTGCAACTCCAATAAAACCATTAAAGCTCAAAGAAGTAAAACCGGAGCCGATTTTTATTTTTTCTATAATTCAGTAATCTTTTCTTTTCTTTTTAAATCTTACCCTTCCTGGAGTAATCACCCTTTATAATGTAAATCATCGTTTAATATTTTATCGTTTTTTCCTGTATTGACATACATATCATTTCCAATGAATACTGCAAGTAAGATATGCGTTACCAAATAGCATAAATTAATGACTATCATATAACCATCAATAGATATACTAAAATAATTCAATGTCATCAATGATTATATTTCCATCTTCAATTTCATTATAGTATTCAATTAAGTAGTTCATTCATTTGCTCTCTTAAGAAACTCATCAAGTGCATCATCGCCATCATCAACTTGTGTTCCAAGAATAGTATTTAGTGTTTTAATGACTGTCCCATATGAATTCACAAGTTTCGTGTAATATTTAGCTGCTTCGGTTTGACGTTGTGTACCTTTGCTGGATATTTGAATAGCTCCATGCTTTCTGATTTGCTCTTGTAACTTATCAAGTTCCACCTTCATAAATGCAGCTTGATAAATTAGATTATCTACTAATTCTGTCTTTGATTCATCGACCAAAGAAAAAAGCGACTTTAATCGCTCATATTCTTTACTTATCATAATTATCTAGTCCTATAATATGTTTTGTATTTGCACATCACATATAACCATTGCATGATCACTGCCAGCATTGATCGAATCTTCATATAAATATTCAACATTTATGATTCTAAACTTTTGATGATTTATAAATATGAAATCATATCTCCTATCAAACTTTTTGTTCACTTTATGAGATACAGTTAATGGTA
>JBBACV010000151.1:0-3796 GCA_041656835.1 Acholeplasmataceae bacterium
TTTAACTTTCTCAGTCATTTTGATCAACCTTTTGAAATGTATCTATTTTTGGAATAATATTTAATGAGCTACCACTATCCCATCTTACTAAGATTGAACCCATATCATCAACTCCAAGAACCGTACCTCTTGTACCTTTTGGTGGTGCTTGAACATCATCCATTTTTAACAGTATGATTCTTGTACCTATAGGATATTCGTTTTTTAAACTTTCAATTTCACTATAATCATTTATTTTCATTTTTAATTCAACCTCATAAACTTATTAATACTTTTCAATTTGACCATTTATAAATTGCCATACCTTTTGTTCAACTTCATTTAATATTTCATTACCTTCCACATAGATATCATGGTTTGAAATTTCACCTGCCCGACCAAGTAGCAACCATCTCATTTCATGGATTGCTCTTAAGCGTAGTCCAGACTCTTCTAACCTCATAAGTCTTTCACTATTTTTGTTTTCTAATTTTTCCATAATTGAACCACCTTTCTTTCATTAATTGCTTTAAATCGGTTTTCCGTCTTTACCGATAATTTTAATTTGTTCAATAGTTCCATTTTTAAATAAATCAATTGTATATTTTATTGCTTCAATTTCTGTCCATCGATGTGAATCAATATAATATTTGATCAAGTGTTCAATACCAGAAAGACTTGTTTTAGTTCTTTCACACATTTCTTTTAATTCTTGCCTTAATTCTTTTAATGTTTCCAAAATTTCTACCTCCCTTTGGGTAGTATATATATTACTCGATAAGTAACATATATCAAGTTATATAAGAACATTTATTCCATTCTCTATTCACTTGTTTCAACTTTTTTGACTACATCATTATAAAATACTTTTATACCATTTCTAATACAGTAAACATTATTAAAATCGTTTGTATTTTCAACGTACCTTCTTAAAATTACCGAAGCATACTTTTCGTCAAGTTCCATTGTATAACATATTCTATTTGAAAACTCACAAGCCATTAATGTAGATCCACTTCCGCCAAATGTGTCTATGACTATTGCATTTTCTTGACTTGAGTTTACTAGTGGATAAGATAACAAATCCAGTGGTTTGCTTGTTGGATGATTTTCATTTCGTTTTGGCTTTTTAAAGTTCCATATCGTAGTTTGCTTTCGATCTGAATACCATGAGTGTTTCCCATTCTTCAAAAATCCAAACAATATTGGTTCATGCATCCACTGATATGGGCTTCTACCCAAAACTAGACTATCCTTGACCCAAATACAGCAACTTGATAAGTGAAAACCAGCATCTTGAAAGGCATTTCTAAAATTCAATCCTTCAGTATCTGCATGAAAAACATATGCACTTGCACCTGGTTCAATATGAGCAACCATATTTTTGAATGCAGCAAGTAAAAAGTTATAGAACTCTTCATTTTTCAAAGAATCGTTCTTAATCTTTAGTCCACTCGATGAAGTAAATGAGACGCCGTAAGGGGGGTCAGTCAAAATGAGATTAGCCCTCTTGCCATTCATTAGTTTATTAACATCTTCTTCATTAGTAGCATCTCCACAGTAGAGAACATGTCTACCAACAATCCACCTATCACCTTTTTCAACAAATGATGCTTTTTCTAGAGCAGTGGTTAAATCAAAATCATCATCTTCTACTTCGGTATCTGTTTTAAATAAATCATTTAGTTCTTTATCATCAAAACCAGTAAGAGATAAATCGAACGCTTCTCCTTGCAAAGCTTCTAACTCAACCTTTAACAATTCTTCATCCCAACCCGCATCAATAGCTATTCTATTGTCTGCTAGTATATATGCTTTCTTTTGGGCCTCAGTAAGATAGTCAACATAAACACATGGAATATTAGTTATTCCTTCAGCTTTTGCAGCCATAACTCTACCATGACCTGCAATGATATTAAAATTCTTATCAATTATTACGGGATTAACAAAACCAAATTCTCTTAAACTAGATCTTAATTTGTTTATTTGATCAGGACTATGTGTTCTTGCATTGTTGATATAGGGTATGAGATTATTAATGGAAACTAGTTCAAACTCAGTAGTAGTTTTCACCTAAAATAACCCCCACTCTGCAAATTTTTCAAACCCACCCAAATCAAAGATATATTCTCGGGCTATTTCAACAATATCCCCATATGGGATACCATCAATCGTTTCATCACCTATTGCACAACATAATTCAATTGGTGTACCTGTTTCTTGTGCTTTTATAAAGCAATAAACATTAAGGCTAACATCAGCTTTAGATAAATCCTTCCCATGGAGGCCACCACCTGTAACCGAGTCAGCCATATCAGAACCAAGCTTTCTATTAGTTGCACCGCTATCAACATTTATACCACCAGTCCATTCACCGATTGGATTTACTTCAGCATTTGGATACTTAAGTTTAAGGTCATTTGTCCTTGCATTGCTTTGACAAATAATAAGTCTATCTTTATCAATTATGTATTTCCCGTCACAACCATAATCATCATATATGCGTCTTGCTATCTCTGATAATTGTTTTTGTTCTTTTGTTAAAGGTACACCTTTAAATATTCCGTTATCCCCACATCTTATAATGCCTTGTTGATTAATAGCTAAATGAATATCTTGTGGTACTTCTACATAGTCTACTTTTACTTCACCTACTATTCTAAGTACAGCTGACTTAACATCTTTTAAATCAATAGACACAGAAGTTTCAGCTATGATATGGCAAACACCATGCCCAATTAGAACCTCAACTGCTATTTTTGGATTCTTCTCTTTTTTATAAGCCAAGTCAACAATTGCTCCTGCTATTCTATCAGCTAGCTTATCAGGATGACTTGGATTTACTTTTTCAAACATTGTTAAATTCTCCTCTCAAGTTATTAAAAATTTTAGTTAAACAGTTTACTACTATTGAGTTCCCCGCCATTTTATAAAGTTGTGTTTCCGAAACATCCGCAGAAAAAGCTCTGTCGATGTCATCATCATTCCACCCCATTAATCTCCAACACTCTCTTGGAGTGAGTCTTCTAATTGAAATCAATTCATTAGGATCATCAACAACTACTGCAACATCATGTGGACTAGTTTTTAATGTTGGTATAGCATTCATTTGAACTACTCCACGTTTACTATGTGTACGGTTCGTATATATCCCATCACCTATATGAGCAATTGCATAACCAATTTTTGTAGCTTCTGGAATTTTTAGTAATGGTTGTCCACTAATTCCACCAGTTCCAACTTTTGTAGTTAGTGTAGGACTACAGTCACTATCGACCCTTCCTCTTACTCCTTCATCATACCTAAAATCAAACACTTCAATAAAATTGTCTGTAGGTCTACTTCCAGCCTTTGTAGTTATGGTGTATGCAGTACTGGATTTATCTGTGTTGTGTGGTCTAAATTGTTTTGCTCGTATTATCCCATTTCTATTTGTTGTATCTGTCAAAAATTTTAGCATCTTATCTGACAAGTAATACTTCTCATCAACTACATCTTCAAGCATGTCTTTGAGTTTAATAGTTAAAGGTTCAACATCAGGAAATGTATAAGTTGCATTTTCTTCACGAATAGAAATCATAAAAACACGCTCCCTATTTTGGGGAACGTTGAAATCACGACTATTTAGAACTCTATAAAAGTTTTTGTATTCTAAACTTTCAAGGTAAGAAAGCCATTCATTAAAGCTTGGTTTAAACCTTTTTGATACAAGGTTTTTTACATTCTCTAAGAGTAGATATTTTGGTAACTCATTGTTTTCTTTTGCCACCTCAAGTAATCTTTGAACTTCCCATAAAAGACTACTTTTTGTATTACT
>JBBACV010000152.1:0-3771 GCA_041656835.1 Acholeplasmataceae bacterium
CATTTTTATATAAAATAAAGGTTAATAAAAATAAAGCTAAAACAGCATAGAAAGTAAAGATTTGCGGAAGGTTATAATTAATTAGATCAAAATATATATTTTTAAGTTCATTGATAAATAAATAAATTCCCGTAAATAAAAGGCCTAGTGTCGTTAATTGCCTAGTTCTTAAATACCATGTTTTTGTATAAAGTTTTTTTGTTTGGGGCATTCTAACATAGTTTTTCATAGCTTGACGATATGAGTAAAAAGGCCAATATTTACCTCTGATAGAAATTCTAAGCGGAGCGGTATCTTCATCAGTTAATTTCTTTTCGATAAAGGTTTCTAAGTTAGCTAAAGGATTAATAATAAAAGATAGCGTTCCGATTGCTATAATCGGTTGAGCATAATCTCTTAAAAGTAATAATGCCATAATAATTAATCCTGAATAAATAAACATTACTGCTAATTTTGCTACCCCACTAAATAAATATACTAATAATAAGACTATAACAATTGCAGAATAAACACTATAGATAATAACATCGTCTGGTTTCATTAAAGGAATAACAAGCGAAAAAGAGATTAAAACTAATATCATTAAAAGTCCACTAACTAAAAGTCTTTTTTTCATGTAATTCTCCCTTTTTATCTGTATTCCTATTATATCAAAAAAAATCAGCTATTAAGCTGATTATTCTTTTATAAATTATTTAGCTTTATTAATTGCATCAATTAATTCAGCTTTTCTTAAACTTGAATAGTTTTCAATCTTTAAATCTTTAGCAATTTCTCTTAAATCAGCAACTAATAATTTAGATAAATCTTTTGATTCTTCTTTAACTTCTGTTTTAGCTTTTTCTTCTACCTTTGGTTTATCTACTTTTTTAGTTTCTTTTTTAACAGGTTTTGGTTCTTTGATTGATTTACCATTTGCTAAAGCTTTAGATTCAGGAACTAAAACTTCTTCGTGATTTTTAGTATAATTGTTAGGATTTTCTATTGCATCTTTAGCTAAATCAACATATGTTTTAAATGCATCAGGTTCGTTAACTGCAAGATCAGCTAACATTTTACGGTTAACTTGAACATTTGCTAAAGTTAAACCATAAATAAATCTTGAGTATTTTAAGCCATTTAAAGTTGATGCTGCGTTAATTCTTGTAATCCATAATTTTCTAAAATTTCTTTTTCTTTGTTTACGATCACGGTAACTATAACTAAGTGAACGCATTACTTGTTCATTAGCAGTACGATATAAAGTTCTTTTTGAACCAAAATAGCCTTTTGCTAATTTTAATGTCTTTTTTCTTCTACGGCGTGATTGCACCGAGTATTTTATTCTAGCCATTTTGTTTCCTCCTATTTGATATTGTCAATTAAGCGTTTTAATCTTTTAACATCTGATTTATGCATTGTTGTTGAAGATCTTAATTGACGATTTTGTTTGGTTGTTTTTGATTGGGCTAAGTGATTTGAATATGCTTTATGACGTATTACTTTACCTGTTTTTGTAACTTTAATACGCTTTTTTAAGCCTCTATGTGTTTTTTGTTTTGGCATTTATACATCCTCTTTCTTAATTTTTAGATGGGGCAACAACACTAATAATCATATACCCATCCATTTTAGGCGCTGACTCAACTGTAATATTTTGAAGAGCTTCAACGAAGTTTCTAACTTGAGTAAAACCTAAGTCTTTATGTGTTATCATTCTTCCACGGAAACGAAGACTAATTTTAACTTTATTACCAGCATCAATGAAACGCTGAGCGTTTCTTAATTTGGTATTAAAGTCATGGGTATCAATTGTTGGAGATAATTTAACTTCTTTAACTCTAACAACTTGTTGGTTTTTCTTCATTTCTTTTAAACGTTTTTGTTGGTCATAACGATGTTTTGAATAATCCATTAGTCTTGCAACCATTGGATTAGCATTTGGGGCAACAACAAAAATATCTAAACTTTTATCACGAGCAATATTAAGGGCTTCATTACGATTATAAACTCCTAACTTTTCTCCTGATTCATCAATAACTAAAAATTTACCCTCAGGTAAAAATTCATTAACTAAATCTTTTTCCTTTTGGGCTCTATAACTCATTTGTGGTCTAATACTTATCGCTCCTTTCATTTTTACTAAGTATTAAAAAAGTGGGCGTAGGCGCCCACTTATAAATTAATTTAAACAATTTAAATTAATTTGTGCTAGACCCAAGGATGAACCATCAGGTGAGAGGGCAACTCTACTTTTCACAAATTTACTAACTGCATTATATAATAAAATCTTTATAAATGTCAAATTAAAATAGTTTTTTGGTTAATTAAGTTAAGTTTTCCATTAATTTAGTAAATATTTATGAAAACTTCCACTTTTTAGTAGTTCATAATCATAAAAATATTTAAAATAAGGTAGGTAATAGTTGTTGTTATCGATGACAATTTTAACGGTTGTTTCAAATAAAAGATATTTTATTTCTTCGTTAATGTTAATTACTAATAATTTATCATCATAAATAAAATAGTCACATTGATAAGGACCTAAATAAATTTCATCAATATTATCAATTTCATTGATATTAACTAAGATTTGACTTAATTTACCGATTTCTCTTTTTAATCCTTCTAATCCAGAAAACTTATAATAATTTATTTCATCTTCATAAATAATTAACACTTCTCCAATAAACAAATGATACTTAATACTTTTAGTTGTTAATTTTAAATATGCTTTTTCAAGATAAAAAGTATCATTTATTTGAGGTAAATCAATTTTTATTTCATAACCATAATAATTTTGATTTTTATATTTCTCGGTATAACTACTACTTTCTTTAATACCTTCAATCATAAATTTAATTGTTTCATCTTCATTATAGATAAATCCTGATGTATTTTCATCGACTAATTTAAAATTAAGGTCATTGGTAAAATATGAAACTGTTAATTGATTATTAGCATCATTTAAAATAAAATGACTTTCATTTAATACATAAAAATCCTTTTCAAATGATTTTGGTTTAAATAAAATTAAAAGTCCCGTAATAATAATGATTACTGAAAGGATTATAAATAAGTATTTTTTCATATTGGAATAATTTCAAGTCTTTGATAATGAGTTGTTACAATAAAAATTTCATATCCACCTTTATTTATTTCAATCCAAAACAAATAGTTTTTAGCCACTCCCGTGGTAACTTTACCTTCACCATATAAATATAAAACTAATTGAGTTTTAGGGTCGATACTTACTTTAATATCAAAGTTTTCAGTTTCTTCATTTTTTATTTCTCTTTTATAATCAATTTTAATTGATGCTTGAAGCCCATCACCAAATACTTTATTATTCTTTTGAGTTTTCAGTTTAATATCTCCAGTTACTTTTAAAGTATAACTATCAATCGTTTTTTTATTGGCTTTGTAGGCATAATTAATACTTGATGTTCCATTATTATAATAACTAAATAAAGTTTCTGAAATATACTTTACCTTGATATCTTCATAAGCATTATAAGCACTCCACCCTAAAAACTTTCTTTTGGAAACTTTTTTATATAACTCTTTATAATCATCTTTTGATAATTCGCTTAAAAGTTTTCCTTGGCCAACTTTTTCAAATGTTTCAAAGTCAGCATAACCGTATGTAATTTTATTACTTAAAATAAAAAAAGAAATAAAAAGTAATACTAAAACTATTTTCTTCATAAATTTAATCCTCCTATTCTATAATAGGAAAAATATCGTTATTTAACTTTTTTAATTTTAAAAAAAAAGACTCTATTTTAAGAG
>JBBACV010000153.1:0-3750 GCA_041656835.1 Acholeplasmataceae bacterium
AGAAGCCTATGCTTCAGATGTAATGTATTCAACTAACTCAGAGTTAGGTTTTGACTATTTAAGAGACCATATGGTTTTATATCATAAAGATATGGTTGCTCAAAGAGGATATCAGTTTGCGATTATCGATGAAGTTGACTCAATTTTAATTGATGAAGCAAGAACACCATTAATTATTTCAGGACCAGCTAGACAAACTCAAAATCTTTATCGCCAAGCCGATCTTTTTGTAAAATCTTTAAAAGAAGATGAATATGAATTAGATTTAGAATCTAATACTGTTGAGTTAACTGAAGAAGGTATCAATAAAGCTGAAAATTCATTTGGAATTGATAACTTATATGATTTATCAAATGTAACTTTACTCCATCATATAAACAATGCTTTAAAAGCTAATAAAACAATGTTTAAAGATAAAGAGTATATGGTCCAAGATAACGAAGTCTTAATTATTGATCAGTTTACAGGGAGAGTATTAAGAGGTCGTCAATTTAGTGAAGGACTTCACCAAGCTTTAGAAGCAAAAGAAAATGTTGAAGTTAAAAAAGAAACAGTTACGGTTGCAACCATAACTTACCAAAACTTCTTTAGAATGTATAAAAAATTATCTGGGATGACAGGGACTGCTAAAACTGAAGAATCAGAATTCATTGATATTTATAATATGCAAGTTATTGAAATTCCAACTAATAAGCCTGTCATCAGAGATGATGCGAAAGATTATTTCTTTGTAACTGCTGAAGATAAATATAAAGCTTTATTAGCAGAAGTTAAAAGACGACATGACTTAGGTCAACCAATTTTAATTGGTACAATTGCCGTTGAAACTTCTGAATTACTATCATCAATGCTTCGTAAAAACCGAATTCAACATGAAGTCTTAAATGCTAAAAACCATGAAAGAGAAGCTGAAATTATTGCTAAAGCAGGACTTAAAGGTTCAGTCACAATCGCAACCAATATGGCTGGTCGTGGAACAGACATTAAATTAGGCGAAGGAGTCGTTGAATTAGGAGGACTTGCAGTCCTTGGTTCTGAAAAACATGATGCTAGAAGAATTGATAATCAGTTAAGAGGAAGATCAGGACGTCAAGGGGATCCTGGTTTTTCAAGATTTTATTTATCAGCTGAAGACGAACTAATGATTCGTCGTGGTGGAGACCGTTTTAAAATGATTATCGGAACCTTAGAAAAAGCTCAAGAATCAGGTGAACCCGTTACCAGTAGAATGATAACAAACCTAATTACTGGAGCTCAAAAACGTTCTGAAGGTCATAATTCAGAAATTCGTAAAAACGTTTTAAAATATGATGATGTCTTAAGACTTCAAAGAGAAATCATTTATGAACAAAGAACCTTCATTTTAACTGGTGGTAACATTGAAGATAAAGTTATTAACTTTATTCATGAGGTTATTGAATCAGAAATAGATCCTTTCATTACGATGTTAAGAAGAGGGTCATATGAAATTAATGATGAAGGAATTATTAATCACTTTGAAAACACCTTTTTCCCGAAAGGTACTTTAGAATTAGAAAAATTAAAGGAATATGATGAAGTATCGATTATTAACTATTTAACTAACATCGCCCTCGATTTATTAAAGTCTAAAAAAAGCGAAGTACCTGATGATGTTTTCCAAGAATTCTTAAAAGTAATAATGCTTAGAGTCATCGATACTCATTGGATGAGACATATTGATACTATGCAAGAATTACGTCAAGGTGTAACTCTTCAAAGTTATGGTCAACAAAATCCTTTAATCATTTATCAAAGAGAAGGAAAAAGATTATTTGATGAAATGCTTTATAACATCTCAAGAGATGTGACAAGATATGCTTGTTTAAGTCGCATCAAAGTAGAACAAAAAAGAGAAGCAGTCGTTAAAAATACCCAAACTAATGAAGGGGATGAATCAGCTAAAAGACGTCGTCCTAAAGTTAGTCGAGGTCATTACCGTTCCCTACCTTGGAACCGTAGGTAAATATGGATAGATATGAATTATATAAAATAATTGAAGACACTAAATCAAGAATTAATGATTTAAAAAAGGCGCTTAATTTAGAGAAACTTAATAAGCGTCTTTTAGAGTTAAATAACATTATGCAAGAATCTAACTTTTGGGATAATAGTAACCACGCTAGACTTATTACTAAAGAACATAATGAATTAACTTCAAACAAAGAAACCTTTATTAAACTTAATAACAACTTTAATGATCTAGAGTTATTATCAAGTGAATCACTTGATAATGACACTCAAAAATTAATTGAAGAAGAATTAATTAATATTACTAAAGAATTAAGTGAATTTGAAATAAAAATATTACTAAATGAAGAATATGATGATAGTAATATTATTTTAGAACTTCATCCTGGTGCTGGTGGAACTGAGTCAATGGATTGGTGTGGAATGCTTCTTAGAATGTATGAAAGATATACGGCCCGAAAAAACTTTAAATTAGAAGTTCTAAACTATATTCCCGGTGAGGAAGCTGGAGTAAAATCAGTAACTTTAAAAATATCAGGTCCTTATGCTTATGGTTATTTTAAATCAGAAAGAGGAGTTCATCGTCTAGTTAGAATATCACCATTTGATTCAAATAAAAGACGTCATACTTCATTTGTCTCATGTGATATTGCTCCTGAGTTAAGTGATAACATTAATATTGAAATAAGAGATGAAGATATTAGAGTTGATACTTACCAATCATCAGGCCCAGGTGGACAATCAGTTAATACGACTTATTCAGCTGTTAGAATAACTCATTTACCTACTAATATTGTTGTCTCTATTCAAAATGAAAGAAGTCAAATTAAAAACAAAGAAGCAGCTTTAACAGTTTTAAGATCTAAATTATTTCAATTAGAACTTGAAAAAAAGGAAGCTAAATTAAAAGAAATTAAAGGTGAAAAAGGTGATATTGCCTGGGGTAACCAAATAAGATCTTATGTCTTTCAACCATACCAAATGGTTAAAGACCACCGAACCAATTATGAAACAAGTAACTTAACTGGAGTCATGGATGGTGATTTAGATCAATTTATTAATGCATATTTAAAGGAGATTAAACATGGCTCATGAAAATAAGTATATATCATATATATTGATAACTATTGGAGTAATTATCCTTCATTTTGGATTTTATTTCTTTTTAGTACCTGAACAATTAGTTACCGGTGGAGTGATGGGGTTAAGTGTTTTAATAGCTCCATTAGTTAGCTTTTTATCTGTGGGTAATATATATTTAATCTTAAATATTATAGCTTTAATTTTAGGTGGAGTCTTATTTGGAAAAACTTTTTTTATAAGAACTGTTTATGCGTCTTTATTAGCACCCCTTTTAGTTAGTTCTTTTGAATATTTTGGAGTTGATGAAAATTATTTTATTAATTTTATTGACCCTAATTACCGTTTATTAGTCGCCTCAATTGCTGGTGGTATTTTAATTGGAGCTGGAATTGGGATGGTACTAAGATATAATGCTACAACAGGTGGGATGGATGTAATTCAAAAAATGATTCATCAATATTTAAAAGTTCCCTTTAGCACGGCGGTTTATATTAGTGATGGGATTATTGTTTTAATTGGCATGTTTTTAAGTTTTCAAAATGGATTGTTTGCGGTGTTATCAATTTTTATGATGACTTATATGTTAGAAAAAACCGTTGTCTATGGTAACCATGCTTTTGCTATCTTTATAATAACTTCTAAATCAGATGAAATTAAAGAAGCTATCTTTAAAGATAT
>JBBACV010000154.1:0-3747 GCA_041656835.1 Acholeplasmataceae bacterium
GTGAAGTTAAGGTTAATTCTTTAACGGACTTTAATCGTTTTAAAGTTGATAAAATTATTACTATTAATAGTGTAGACTATAAAATAACAAGTGTTAAACACCAACAACATAATTTAATTATTGGTTTATCAAATATATCAAGTATCGAAGAAGCTAAATTATTAAATAATTTAACAATCTACACTAAAGAAGAACCAAATTTAAAAACAGATGAATATCATTTACCGAAATTAATCGGTTTAAATGTATATAAAAAAGATAAAACTTTAATAGGTATTGTTGAGTCTTTAATTCCTCAACATAAAGGATACTTATTAAGAATTGAAACTAAAGATAAAGAATATCTTTTAGTTCCATTTATTAAAGAGTTTGTAAAAGAAGTTACAAACAGTAGTATTTATATAGATGAAATACCAGGATTGATATAAATGATAATTGATATTATTACAATATTCCCAAGTTTTTTTAATGAGTTTTTAAATACATCTAAAATTAAACATGCAATTTTAGATGAAAGAGTTAAAATTAACATTCATGACCTAAGAGATTATACTGATCTTAAAGGCGGTAAAATCGATGATACTCCATATGGAGGCGGGGCCGGAATGTTAATGATCTTTCCACCTTTTTATCACTTATTAAAAAAACTTCAAAAAAAAGATACTTATACAATTTTACTATCACCTCAAGGAAAAGTATTTAATCAGGAATTAGCAACTAAAATTAGTGAAACTAAAAAACATATCATTTTAATATGTGGACACTATGAAGGAATTGATGATAGAGTTTTAAATTTAGTTGATGAAGAAATATCAATTGGAGATTATATTTTAACTGGTGGTGAGATTGCCGCAATGGTAATTTCTGATTCTATTATTCGTTTAATACCAGGGGTTTTAAACGAAGAATCCGTGTTAGAAGATACCCATCAACAAGGATTATTAAAATATCCCCAATATACTAAACCCGATGAATTTATGGGATATACTGTTCCAGATGTTTTAATTTCTGGACATCATGAAAATATTAGAAAATGGCGTCTTTATGAAAGTCTTAAAAAGACTTACATAAAAAGACCGGATTTACTTAATCATAAAAAATTAAGCGAAGAAGAAACAAATGTTTTAAAACAAATAATCAAAGATATTGATAAAAGTTAAAATTAATGTATAATAAAAAAGTGCTGGTCCGCTAAATGTATTAAGAACAGCCTATATAAGGAGAATAGTATTATGTCAAGATTAAAAGGCGATGCTTTAATAAAAAGTATTACTAATGACCAACTAAGAGAACACCCACAATTTAAAGCTGGAGACACTGTTGGTGTTTATGTTAAGATTAAAGAAGGTAGTAAAGAAAGAATTCAGTTATTTGAAGGTTTAGTAATTAAACGTCAAGGTGGAGGTATTTCTGAAACCTTTACGGTTAGAAAAATTTCAAATGGAATTGGTGTTGAAAGAACTTTCCCGGTTCATGCACCTACAATTGACCGAATTGAAGTTTTACGTGTTGGTGTTGTTAGAAGAGCTAAACTACATTATGTTAGAAAATTAAGTAGTAAAGCCGCAAGAATTAAAGAAAAACGTAATTAATAAACTTAAAAAAGAATGAAAAAAATTTTCATTCTTTTTTTAAGAAACATAATTAATGAAAATTTTTTCATAATCTTACATTTAGATTGTAAGTGTTTTCATTGTATGTTATAATTATTTTAAGGTAATGAAAATATTACCATAAAATTATAATTTTTTTATAAAAAAATGAAAGGGGTATTGTATGAGTAATGTAACAATATACGATGTAGCTGGTGCAGCTGGTGTATCGCTTGCGACAGTTTCAAGAGTCTTAAATTCACCAGAGAAAGTAAAAGAAGAAACTAGACAAAGGGTTTTAAAAGTAATTAAAGAATTAGGCTATCGTCCTAATGTTATTGCTAGAGGGTTAGCATCAAGAAGAACAACCACCGTTGGTGTTGTAATTTCTGATATTACGAGAGCATCAGTCGCTCAAATGCTAGGTGGTATTTCTGATATTGCTTCTAAATATCATTATTCGATTAAACTCTTTTCAATTCCTGAAGATGCTGATGTTTTAGATATTTTAAGAGATATCGTCGCTGAACAAGTTGATGGAATTCTTTATTTAAATGATGAATTATCAGATAAAGATGTTGAACAAGTTAAAAAGATTTTTAATGATAATGATATTCCTTATGTGTTTGCTAATGTGGCATCAAATGATCCAATAGTTCCACTTGTCTCAATTGACTATGTAAAAGCAAGTTATGAAATAACTAAAAAGTTAATTGATAAAGGTGCAAAAGATATTTATCTTTTATCAACTGCTAGAAGATATAGTGTTAATGATAAAAAAGAAGAAGGTTATACTAAAGCTATGACCGATAATGGTTTAGAACCAAAAATCTTTAGAACATCTGGTGATACCGGAATTAATAAACCACACTTTGAAACATTTTTCAAAAGTATCAAAATTGATGGAGCAATTGCCGTCCGTGATTCAATTGCCGTTTCATTTTTAAATACTGCAATAAATAATGGTAAAAGTGTCCCAAACAATTTAAAAATTGGAAGTTTTCAAAATACAAGATACGCTCAACTTGCTAGGCCAACTTTAACATCAATTGATATCCCAGTCTATGATATTGGTGCTGTATCAATGAGACTATTAACCAAGCTTATGCAAAAAGATGATGTAGAAAATACAAGAGTAATTCTACCTCATCATATCTTTGAAAGAGAATCAATTTAATCAGTCAATGACGTTAAAAAAGTAGTCTAGAAAACCTAATTAAGAAATCTAATGGTTGTGTGAATTAGAGGTTAATTTCTAAATGAATTACATTAACTGAGACTATTTATATAATGAGTGCAGGTAAATTTTATCTGAACTAAGGTGGTACCGCGATTATATCGTCCTTAGATATTTTTTATCTAAGGATTTTTTATTTTTAAGGAGAATAAACGAAATGGATTTATATAATAAATTATTATGGCGAGATATGGTAAAAGATGTTTCAAATGAAGAAGAAGCAAAAAGATTATTAAATGAAGAAAAAGTAAGGTTTTATGTTGGCTATGATCCAACCGGAGAATCTTTAACGGTTGGACATTTAGTTCAAATTATCAGGATGAAATATTTAGAAAATCATGGTCATACTCCCGTTGTTATTATTGGTGGGGGAACAGGTCTTATTGGAGACCCCCGTGAAACAAGCGAAAGAAAAATGTTATCAGTTGAAACATCACTTCATAATGCTAAAAAAATTGAAGAACAAATAAAACCTTTATTAGGTGATAAGGCAATTTTTATTAATAATCATGATTGGTTATCAAAAATCGATTTGATATCATTTTTAAGGGATTACGGGAAGCATTTTAATGTTTCATATATGTTAGCAAAAGAAACGGTTTCAAAAAGATTAGAAACGGGTATATCATATACTGAATTTTCATATATGATTTTACAATCAATCGATTGGCTATATTTATATCAAAATTATAATGTTAAAATTCAATTTGGTGGTAGTGATCAGTGGGGAAATTTAACTGCAGGTCTTGATTTAATGCGTAAAATAATCGGCAAAAACGATGCTGTCGCGTTATCATCACCACTCTTACTAAAATCAGACGGTGAAAAATTTGGTAAAAGTGAATCAGGAACAGTTTGGCTTGATCCAAATTTAACATCACCATATGAACTTTATCAATATTTTTTAAATACCAGCGA
>JBBACV010000155.1:0-3740 GCA_041656835.1 Acholeplasmataceae bacterium
AACCTTCGTTCAATGCAACCGGCAAGGTAACATATGTTGACCCTTTGCTCTGTAACGGTATGTGTATGGACTGTGTTGTTGTTCCAGCAGACCAAAACAACAACATTGAGTTATCATGGGTTGATGTTATTTCGTAGCCATAGATATAACCAAACTTATCTACATCAACGTAATCTTCAAACACAGTTTGGCCTTGCAACGGTGCAAGTATCTCAGTTCCATATGACCAACGGAGTTCTACATCCCGACCGTGCCGAACCAGCCTTGCACCGCCTTCATCTATAACACCACCGATATGCATTATTCTGCCTCTATATCCGCGTGTAGCAATCCCGCCTGATACACAGCGCCACCGGTAGGGTTCCCGGTTCCGGCGTTAACGTTGTAAATAGCTATGCCATCATACGGATCGCCCTGTCGATAGTTTGCGGGATATCCTTCATTTATAGCAACATTATCTACAAAATACAGCGTTCCTTTTGACGGGAACTGTATTCTTTTTGTATAGAATGTTCCATTGTTTAGCCAACCAACAACAAACTCGTTTTCTTCTTCTGCTGAAATAAAGTAACCATATATGTAGACATCTTTACCCGTAGGTATCTCATATGTAAGCAAATCACCACCCGGTGGTAAAGAGTACCACAACCCACCATACTCCCACTCTGGTTCGACATCTCTGCCCCATCGGAGCAACCTGGAACCACCAGCGTTTATTGATTCAGCAAACGAGACTTGTTGTGCCATCGGATCAACCTCTCCAGAGTATCTTTACCGTGGGGTCGTTGTACGCATCCGTCGATATGTAAATGTCCTGTATCAGCAGCCCATCCGGTATATCACTCTCGATATACGGCGACTCCGACGCTTCAATCACATGCTCTTCCGAGTCACGGCTGTTGAACCAGATAGACATTTTTTTGTCAGTCGTGATAACAATCGACCGTGCAGGCGGGTTTATCGGTATG
Organism: Acholeplasmataceae bacterium; assembly: GCA_041656835.1. GTDB lineage: Bacteria > Bacillota_I > Bacilli_A > Acholeplasmatales > Acholeplasmataceae > Acholeplasma. The sequence continues at coordinate 969 of JBBACV010000155.1, forward strand.
CGGAACTGGTTAGTATTAATATCGAACACTTTGCTCCAATACTTTCGTTCTGACCCTCTCCACAGGTTAGTCTCCTGTAATTCAATCAACAGGTCTAACTTCAGCGATATCTCTCGAAGAAGGTCTACAACGCTCGTGTTAGCACCAATGTCCGATACCGTCTCCCTGAACTGTATCTGTCTTACGTCTCCCGGCAACTCAATCACCCCGCACCTAAAACTTACGCGGGGGTAAGTTCTACCTCCACGATAAGATACGCGGTGGATGCGTCGGTCTGTAACCAATCGAACGCAACTGCCTCATCGCCGGTCAGCCCCGGGAGAATTATTGGTTTCTTCTTCTCTTCCGATATCCTGATATCAACCGCGTTGTCCTGCAACTCGTAATCGATATCGACGTATGTCGGGATAGCGGCGGTGATATCGTGGGTGTACTTCACTGACACGAGCGTGTCGGTGTTGCTACCCATCACCCGGATGGAATGGATCTTCAGTTTCATCCCTTTCGGTATCCTGATATACTCATCGGTTCCGTACATCAGCGTCGAATAGAGGCTGAACGTCTCTGCAACATCGGCTCCGTTGGTCGTTCCCCTGAACGTAATAAGCTCAGACTGATTGATTCTCGGAGGTGCCATCTATCTCACCATCCTCTGACGAGAAACATTCGTATTTGACGGCTTGCTAATCACGACTTCCGGCGAGAGTTTTGAAATCTCTGCCGCGTATTCGTTGAGCGCGTATGCCTTGTCCTCTTTCGAGTACAGTTTGAACCCGTCGAAATCACGACCGTCGGCGTATGTCTTGTTGAACCCCGCCCGGATAGTCGAGTCGTACGACGCTATCGGGAGTTCAAGCCAGTGAGCAGGCCGGTTCTTGTTCAGCAGGTCGAAGATCGTCTCGGCGTCTCCGGGGATTCCGATGATATACTCGCCGTACCGGAACACAACACTGTTGTACCAGTCAACGTTGGTATCGTTGCCGAACATGTACCCCATGTTGATCTCCGGGAACTGGACAAGCTCCAGGCCACCCCACTGCCACCCGGACGTCTTGTCAACGCCAAGGATAACACGGTTGTTCTGGTACCTGAGCTGGTTCTGACCACGAGGGATCTGGATACCACACCTGATGAAGTGCGGGGTCAAGTCCATGTATATATGGAAGATCCTGTTCCTGAAATCGTCTGCCGGGATGTAGAACATGTCAGTCGAGCTGTACGTGTTGCTCATATCCCCTGGTGGTGTGAACAGTTTGGAACTGTTAGTCATCGTGTATGCCCGGTTGGGAATGACGTTATCCGCTGGTGCGGTCGTTGTACCACCGTCATACGAACCCCACGACTCACCCGACGTGATCGGTATAGAGCCGTAATTCAGAATCTCTCCACCACGGTTGTGCCGTGCGAGCACTCGGAACGGGAGTGCTTTCTTGCTTCCGGGAACGAATACCACGAGGTGTTCGTTATCCTTCACAAGACCATAATCGTCCGTTACAATAGACATTCATTTACCTCTGTTCTGTAACACTACACTACAATGGTGATATTAGGAAAAAAGATATATAAAGTTGTTGTTCGGTTGGTCAGTATTTCTTCTTCTGTGTCATCATTATGCCGAGACCACCGATTGCTGCTATGCTTAACAGACCTATACCAACAGCGTGTTCCTTGAGGTAATCGAGCCACCCCGGGCCAGGTTCCGGTTCAGTACACGATGGCGAGTTCTCCTCGATATCAACCCACGTCCCGTTGTAACAGTGCTGGAGTGTGGTACCGTCACACCGTGTTTCGCCGTCAGTGCACTCCGGTGTCGGATATCCACAATCAGGCGAGTTCTGCTCGTAATCCGTCCACTGGCCGCCAACACATTTCTGCCTGGTGTACCCGAGACACCGGTACGTGCCTTCGGTACAATCAGGAGTAGACCCACCCGACACAGTAAGCGTCTGACAGAGACGGTCGGCGGGTTTGGTCTGAAGCTGTATACAGATGTTGAAAACACCCTCCTGGTTTGGCGATATATTACCGGACAGGGGCACTTCGCCACCCGCTGGTATAGACGGTAGCGTGGTAGACGCTGCGACCGTGCCATCAACGAGCAGTTGGACAACAAGACCAGTTGGAGAACCGAGTGTGCCGGTGTTCCTAGCGGTAGCCGTGAAACTACACGTCTGACCGAGCGTTATCTGTGACGGAGATAACGAAAAACTCTCGATTACTACGTTAAACTCGTCTCCACCGCCGCCGTCAATTAGCAAAGTGGCACATGCTGCTGCCACGACTACTTCCTCCTGCTACCAAGGTACCAGGCGATTGCGCCGACGGCGATAACACCAATCGCTATCCCGATATATTTCAGGCTCTCTTCATCGATGATGCTACCCGACGCAGTTATTGTAACCGGAGCACACATCGAAGTATCCATCGTCTCGAATGGTGGTGATACGTAATTCATAATAATCTCTCTACCCGGTAAATTATATAAAGTTATACCCCGAACGTGGTATCAATCATGGTTAGGGTACACAACGAATGGAAATGTGACCACTGTGGTCGTGCTTTTAAGAAACTGAACAGCCTGTATATGCACCTTGCATTCTGCCCGATACGCCGGTTGAAAAGAATGGGTGTGCTCGACTGGGAGGTTTCATTATCGTCAAAATGCCCGTGGTTTGAAGACGGTAACCCGTACCTCGAAATGGAAAAGAGTATGAAAGATTCAGGTACCCTGATCCCACCGCCAGGTTACGACTGATTTCATTACCGGATGAA
>JBBACV010000156.1:0-3708 GCA_041656835.1 Acholeplasmataceae bacterium
ATTTTAACGCAGTTCAAGATTAAATATATTAGATCTCCTTATTAAATTTTAATAAACTGCATATTGATTAATTCATGGCTATTTTATCAACTAACGAACAATGGATAAAGACTTACGCTTTTGAAAACGTTTTAAAATAATAGAAATTACCCTTTTATTTAAATAAATATGTTAAAATTAATTAAATTATTAAGGGTGATAAAAAAATGAAGAAAAGATGTAATTGGGCTAAAAGTGATATTTTAATTAAATATCACGATAATAGATGGGGAGTCCCCATTTATGATGATTTGAAATTATTCAATTTACTTTGTCTAGAAAGCTTCCAAGCGGGATTGTCTTGGGAAATAATTTTAAATAAAGAGGTTGCTTTAAATGATGCTTTTGATAATTTTAATCCCGATATTGTTTCAAAATATAATGATAATAAAATAACTGAATTAATGAATAACCCCTTAATTATTAGAAACAAATTAAAAATTAAATCAATGATAAATAATTCGAAAATGTTTCTTAAACATTTTAACTCTAACAATACTTTTAATGATTTTATTTGGAGGCATTCAAATTATCAAGTAATTGACAATCATTATAACGAAAAGGATCTACTACCGGTTACTTTAGAGATAGGTAACACAATCTCAAAAAAGTTAAAAGAATTAGGTTTTAAATTTGTTGGTGAAAAAATAGTCTATTCATTTTTAGAGGCTATGGGCCTTTATAATAACCATATTAAAGAATGTTTTAAATATGAAGAAATAAAGAGGATAAAAAGATGAAGTTTAATGATTTTAAATATGAAAGACCAAAGATAGGTTTAGTTAAAAATGAATTAATAAAATTAGTTGATAATTTAAATAATGCCAATAGTTTAGATGAGGCATTAAGCATTATTAAAAAATACCATAAATATGAAGATAACTTTAGTTCTAATGTTCAATTAGCATATATAAGGCACTCGCTTGATACAAATGATAAGTTTTATAATGAAGAAAAAGATTATTTAAATAAAGTATTACCAGAAATCCAAGAATATAGTGTTTTATTTCAAAAAGCTTTACTAGACTCAAAATTTAAAGACGAATTAGAAAAAGAACTTGGGATTTTAATTTTTACGCAAGCTAAATTAATTCATAAAACTTTTGACCCCAAAATCATTCCTGAATTACAACGTGAGAATGAACTTAGTAATGAATATAGTAAATTACTAGCTAGTGCATTAATTGAGTTTGAAGGAAAAACTTATAATTTATCAGAAATGCGTCCCTTTAGTAGTAATATTAATCGTGATATCAGAAAAAAAGCCAGTCAAGCTGTTTCAGCTTGGTTTAATATAAATATCGATAAATTTGACCGTATTTATGATGATTTAGTGAAAGTAAGACATGAAATGGCCTTAAAATTAGGATATCCTAGTTATGTAGAATTAGCTTATGATAATTTAATGAGAACGGATTATAATAAAGATGATGTTAAAACATATCGTGATCAAGTTTACGAAGAAATCGTTCCGCTTGTTAAAGAGTTAGTTAAAAGAAAAGGCGAAAGAATCAAAATAAAAGATTTAAAATCTTATGATTTAACTCTTTCTTTTTTAAATGGTAATCCATCGCCAAAAGGAAATAAAGACTGGCAAGTAGAAAAAGCTTTAGAAATGTATCAAGAGATGAGTGAAGAAACTTATCAGTTTTTTCAATATATGGTAGATAAAGATTTACTGAATTTAGATAGTAAAAAAGGAAAAGAAGGTGGGGGATACTGTACATATATTCCAAGTTATGAAGCACCTTTTATCTTTGCTAATTTCAATGGTACTAGCGGAGATGTTGATGTTCTAACCCATGAAGCCGGTCATGCTTTTCAAGTTTACAGTTCAAGACATTTAATTCCCGAATATCGTTGGCCAACCATGGAGTCTGCTGAGATCCATTCTATGAGTATGGAGTTTTTAGCTTGGCCTTGGATCGATAAGTTTTTTAAAGAAGATACTAATAAATATAAATTCGATCATCTATCAGGAGCAATTGAGTTTCTTCCTTATGGCGTATTAGTTGATGAATTCCAACATGAAGTATACGAAAACCCTAAATTATCGCCAAAAGAAAGAAGAGCCTTATGGCGCAATTTAGAAAAGAAATACCTTCCCCAAAAAATATATGACAATGATAAATTTTTAGAAGAAGGTGGATTTTTCTTTAGACAAAGTCATATCTTTACATCACCATTTTATTATATAGATTATACTTTAGCTCAAGTGGTAGCTTTAGAGTTTTGGAGTTTATCACAAGAAGACTTTAAAAAAGCTTGGGATAAATATTATAAACTATGTACTTTAGGTGGTTCAAAAACATTTTTAGGTTTATTAGAAGAAGTAAATTTAAAAAATCCCTTTAAAAAAGGGACAATAAAAGAAGTAATGAAACCGATTAATAAATATTTAAACAGTATAAATGATAAAGAACTATAGTTTATCTTTTAAATAATTATAAATTCCAATACTAGCTAAAAGACCATCATTTAAAGTTTTTACAATTTGATAGTTCCCACCAATACAATCACCTGCAGCAAAAACTCCTTTAATATTAGTTTCCATTTTATCATTTACAACAATGTTATCATCTTCCATCACTAGGCCTAATTTTAAAGCAAGTTCGCTCGCGACAGGAAAATCTAATGCTACAAAAACACCGTCTATATTATAGGTGTTTTTTGTTGTTGTTATTTTATTTAATCGATCACTACCGTCAAATCCGATAATTTTCTCATTAATTATTTTTTCATTTTCTAATTTAAAAGGGTGATTATTAGTGAAAATAGTTATATCATTTATAAATCTTTTTAAAATACTTAATTCCTCTTTTAGGTAAGGACCTGATCCAATAATTCCAACCTTTTTATTACGGTAAAAAAATCCATCACAAGTTGCACACAGATGAATTCCTTTTCCTCTAAATTCATTAAAACCCACAACATCCATCTTAGCTTTAACTTTACCAGTTGCAAGTAAAACCGCTTTACTTTGATAAATATTGTTTTCTGTTTTTATAATGAAGTGATTTCCCTCATTTATAATACTTAAAACGGGATCTTTTTTAACTGGAATTCCTAATTTAACTGCTTGTTTAACGCCATGGTCAATTAAATCAAAGCCACTTATTTTCTCGTGCGAATAAAAGTTGGTTATAAAATCATCTTTGGTTAAATCTCCATAGTCTTTTCCTAAAACTAAACAGTTTAAATTATAATTTTTTAAATAGATTGCACTTTGAATTCCAGCAGGACCCATGCCAATTATAACTACATCTTTCATAATTCTAACCATTTCATAATGTTATCTTTACTTTGTAAATTAATTAAAGTTTTAATGGGTTTTCCGCTTTTAAATAAAATTAAAGTTGGTAAGTTGAAAACATTATACTTATCACTTAAACCACTTTCTAATTCAACATTGATTTTATATATTTTTAAAGTGTCAAAATGATCATCTAAAATATCTTCTAAAATATATTCAAGTTGCAAACAATTTTGGCACCATTTTGCATAAAATTCTACTAATACAAGTTCATCTTTCGTTATGTATTCATCAAAATTTCCATTATTTAAGTCAAATAACATTATATCAACCCTTTCAATTACTATTTTACCATTTTATTAATAATAAATTTAAGATTGTTGATTTGCACTTTAATTTTAGGCCTTTTATGTGGT
>JBBACV010000157.1:0-3706 GCA_041656835.1 Acholeplasmataceae bacterium
ATGATTTAGTTTTAAGCCACGGGGCTGATGCATTTCGAGTCTATGAAATGTTTTTAGGTCCTCTTGAGGCCGCTTTACCTTGGAATACTAGTGGAGTTGATGGGGCGAGAAAATGGTTAGATCGAGTTTATCGCTTATTTAGAAATGATGAAAAATTAACTGACGTTAATAGTGGAGAACTAGATTATGTTTACCATCAAACTGTTAAAAAAGTGACCCATGATATTGAAACACTAAACTTAAATACCGCTATTTCTCAAATGATGATTTTTATTAATGAATGTTATAAAGTTTCTGAGATCTATCGGGAATACGCTATTGGTTTCTTAAAATTATTTAGTTGTTTTGCGCCACATTTAGGTGAAGAATTATATCAAACCTTAACTGGTGAAAAGACCGTTGCTTATCAAAGTTGGCCAACTTATGATGAAAGTAAATTAGTTTTAGCTGAAGTTACCATTGTGGTTCAAGTTAACGGTAAGATTCGTGGTAAACTTGAAATGGCTTTAGACAGTAAAAAAGAAGATATTATTGAAGCTGCTTTAGAGATTGAAAATGTCGCAAAAAGTGTTGAAGGCTTAGAAATTATTAAGACCATTGTCGTTCCAAATAAGCTCGTTAATTTAGTTGTTAAATAAAGCCTTTATTTCATACTAAGATAATATAAAAGACAGTTGAAACTACTCAAACTGTCTTTTATTTAAATCATGCTAAGCCTTTAGAAATCAAGTATTTTCATTGATTTGATTTACGTTTAAGTTAATTGGTAAAATTAATTTATTTAAGTCGGTTCCGGCTAAATAATATGAAGCTGTCTGCCCATTTAAAATAACCGGCATCCGATGATGAACCCAATCAATCTCATTTTGAGCTGCTTTTGTGATGATAGTAAATTCTGGATTTTCTTCATTTTGATAGATTCCAGCAAAATAGATTAACGGATTGGGAGTATTTAATTGATATTTTATTTTATCGGACCACTCAAAATATGAAGACGCTATAATAATGCACCTTCTTTTTTGATAGTCATCTTTAAATAGGGGTTTTTCTAAAATCGTTTCTAGCCGAGCATTGATGATTAATTGGCTACTAAAAGTCGTTTGATAACCCCAATTCTGGGCTCCAAAATTATGCTTTGTTTTTACTAAAGCTGATTGGCTCGGATAGATTTCATTAAAACCAACTAACTTTAAAACTTCAGAATTTATATCTGGCAAATAAGTCTCAACGCTTTCTTGATTAAGAAAATAACGACCACACATAACTTACTCCTTATTGAAATTGGTAAATGATAATTTCTGGATTTGAGAAAAAACGTCTTTGATATACTTTAGTACCTAAGCCATGAACTACATCAATTTCTAAGCTTTGATACTGATGATGTCCGGCTTTAAAGTAATTTGCCCCTATCTTATCATCAATACGATTAAAGAAGGGTAACTTAATCTGACTATTTTGACTATGTGAGCTAATTAAACGGTCAAAATAATCTTTCGGTAGATCTAAGGCAATATCTGGAGTATGAGAAAATACTAGGCTGAAAATCTGATAATTAATATCTTCTAATAAAAGTTCCTGATTGATATTCCCATTAATTAGATTATCTAAACCAATCAGTTGAATATAATTACCATTACTATCATAAAGATTAATTTTCTTATTACTTAAAACTTCAAAACCACTATTAAAAAGAATCTCTTCAATTAGTTTCTGACCATGATTAAGGTCTTGATCTCCTAAAACGGCGAATTTCCCAAACGGAGCTTCAATCTTACTTAGAAGTTCACTCATTTCTAAAATCATAGTTTCATTTAATTTTATTTCATCAAAAATATCCCCTAAAAATAAAGCAACATCTACTTGTTGTTGGTTTAATTTATTAATAAAATTGTCTAAAGTCTGATAATCTAAAAAGGTTCCATAGTGGATATCTCCAAAGGCGGCTATTTTTAGATTTTCATAATCTTTTGGAATATTATCTGCTTTGAGGTTAATGTAATTAAACCTGAGTCGAGTTAAAGCACCGTGATTGCTATCATAAATAGTTAATGTAATAAAAAATATAAGAAATAGTAAAAATATAATAATTGGCTTTTTAAAAAATTTCATGGTTTATTTCAAGATTTGGATTTCAGGTTGTAATTTAAAGCCAGTTTTCAAATATACTTCTGCTTCAATATAGGCAATTAAGCTAATGAAGTCTTTACTAGAAGCCTTGTTTTCATTAATGAGAAAACCAGCATGCTTACTACTGACGGCAGCATCGTTGATACTAAAACCTTTTAAACCGCATTGATCAATTAAAGCAGAGGCGTAATTAAAAGGTGGTCTTTTAAAAGTACTTCCAGCACTATGTTTATCAAGCGGTTGTTTTGTGGCGCGACGCAACATAAAGTCATCCATTTTTTCTTTAATAATTAAAGGATTACCTTTTTTCAAAGAAAAGGTTACGGAAATGATAGTGCTAGGGTTGTTCATGAAATAACTATGACGATACGATAATTCACACTGCGCTAAATTAAAAGTAACTAGTTGATCGTCTTTATCGATAAACTCACAACTTTTGACAATATCTCTCATTTCACCATCATAAGCTCCAGCGTTCATATAAAGAGCGCCCCCAATTGATGCGGGTATTCCATATAAACTTTCCATGCCAGTTAAGCCCTGATCTAAAGCAAAAAGACAGACATCTTTTAAAAGGGCACCAGCATCACATTTAATGGTAGTTTCATCTAATAATTCAATTTTAGAGAATTTTCTTCCTAAGTGAATAACCAGTCCTTTCACACCATAATCTAAAACTAAGGTATTACTACCATTTCCTAAAATATGATATTTAATCTGGTGCTGGTGGCAGAGACTTAAGACCTGATGTAACATTTCTTTTGATGCGATACTAATAAAGTATTCGGCAGCACCACCAATTTTCAAACTAGTATAAGGGGCTAAAGCAATATTACTTTCGATTGGCAAGTTAGCTTGTTTAAAGATATTTATAAGGTTCATAGTTACTCCTTTTTTATTTAATTATAACGATTAACCGAAGCATTGTAAAATAAAAAGATACTTTCCTAAAATGGTTTAATTCGTTTGAAAGAAAACAAATAAAGTTATATAATCAAGTTATTAGAGGTGAGAAATGGCTGAAATTAAAGATAGGCGAATTCGCATCAACAACATTCCAAAAAGTAAAGTGCGCTTTCGCTTAACTAGTAAACCGATTCTAATGTTTCTCTTGATTGGATTAGGCGGAATTTTACTAGTTAATACTGATGCTAATTTAATTGGTTATTTTATAGTCATAGTAGCAGTATTTTTATTAATTTTTACTCCTAATGAAACAAGATTAGCCTATTATGATAACTTTCTAGTTTATTACTTCTTAGAAGAAAAAGATATGTGCCTTATTATTTATTATAATGAAGTTAAATCTTGGCGTTATGAGAAAAATATTGGTCGTGAAGCTTACTTTTTAATTGGAACTAACGATGAAGCTCGTTATGAGATTAATGTCGCTAATCCCAAAAAGGCTTTACCTTGGTTTCGACATTTTCTCAAAGATCAAGAGGTCAGCTAGGAAAAGGAGTGAACAATGAAAGAGTTTGTGAATAATGCTTTTTTTTGGCAAAAAGTTGATACTTTAATTTATTCAAGTAAGATCATTATTACCAAAGAAAAAAACGATTTGCATAATGAATATCCA